>NZ_JBFARO010000078.1:0-36588 GCF_040677125.1 Actinomadura sp. NPDC049382 | reverse complement strand
GGCGCCGGGGTCGGCGGCGGACGCGCGGCCCCACCGCGTGGCGCCGGGCCCCCCGCCCCCGGTGCGCGGCGGGCCGGACGGGCCGCCGCGGTCGCCTTCGCCGGCGCCGGCGAAGGCGCCGGGGCCGACGGTGAGCCAGAGCGCGACGAGGGTGACGGTCGCGGCGAAGCCCACCAGAACGGCGCGGCCACGGCGGGTCAGGCGGATCGGGGGGCGGTCACCGCGGAGTGAACCGGACATCTCTCCACTCCTCGTCGTCGAATGAATTTTCGATCGAACGCCTGTACGATGTTCTATCAGGCGGCGACCGGAAAAAGCGAGTACATCTTCGAACAATTGTTTGATCATTAGGCCGGGACGCGATAGCGTTCATGACGAGGAGTGACCGATCGAGGCGCCCGGGAGGCGACGAGCGATGAGCAAGGTCCGGGACCTGCCCGACGGGCCGATGGACGAGACGGGCCTGACGCAGCGGCAGCGCATGGTGCTGGAGGTGATCCGCGACTCGGTCCAGCGCCGCGGCTACCCGCCGTCGATGCGCGAGATCGGCGAGGCCGTGGGGCTGACCAGCACCTCCAGCGTGTCGCACCAGCTCCGCTCGCTGCAGCGCAAGGGCTTCCTGCGGCGCGACCCGAACCGCCCGCGCGCCGTCGAGGTCCGGGTGCCCGGCGCGACGCCGGTGCGCACCGACGAGGAGGCCTACGAGGCCGCGGGAGGGCAGCCGGCCACGGCGCAGCCCGCGCCCGCCTACGTGCCGCTCGTCGGCCGGATCGCGGCCGGTGGCCCGATCCTCGCCGAGGAGTCCGTCGAGGACGTGTTCACCCTGCCGAAGCAGCTCGTCGGCGAGGGCACGCACTTCCTGCTGAAGGTCACCGGCGACTCGATGATCGACGCCGCGATCGCGGACGGTGACTGGGTCGTGGTCCGGCAGCAGCCGGTGGCCGAGCAGGGCGACATCGTGGCCGCCATGATCGACGGCGAGGCCACGGTCAAGACCTTCAAGCGGCGCGACGACGGCCACATCTGGCTGATGCCGCAGAACCCCGCCTACGAGCCGATCCCCGGCGACGAGGCGTCCGTGCTGGGCCGCGTCGTCGCCGTCCTCCGCAAGATGTAGCGCGCACGCCGAAACGGCCGCCGGAGGCTCTCCGGCGGCCCATCGGCATGCCCACCGGCCCGATCCCTACGAGCCCGACGGCGGCCCCCGCGCCCCGGGATGGAGGCGCGGGGGCGGCGGTCAGCGCTTGGGGACGATGTTGACGATCTTGGGGGCGCGGACGATGATCTTCATGATCTCGGCGCCGCCCAGCGCGTCCTGGACCTTGGCCGAGGCCAGCGCGCGGCGCTCCAGTTCCTCGTCGGCGATGCCGGGCGGCACCTCCAGCCGGTCGCGGACCTTGCCGGCGATCTGCACGACGCAGGTGACCGACTCCTCCACCAGCAGCGCCGGGTCGGCGGTCGGCCAGCCGGCCCGGATCACCGGAGCGGTGCGGCCCAGCAGCTCCCACGCCTCGTCGGCGGTGTAGGGCGCGAACAGCGACAGCAGGATCGCGATCGTCTCGGCGGCCTCGCGGACGGCCGGGTCGGCGGCGCCGGGGCCGGAGTCGATGGCCTTGCGGGTCGCGGTGACCAGCTCCATGATCCGCGCGATCGCGACGTTGAACCGCTCCGTCTCGACCAGCGTGGTGGCCTCGTCGACGGTGCGGGCCGTGACGCGGCGCAGCGCCGTGTCGCCGGTCGCGGGGTCGGCGCCCGGCGCGGACGAGACCTCGGTGGCGATGCGGTGCACGCGGGACAGGAACTTCGACATCCCGTGCGGGGACACGTCGGCCCAGTCGATGTCGTCCTCGGGCGGGCCGGAGAACAGGATCGCCAGCCGGACGACGTCCACCCCGAACTCGCCGATCTGCTCGCCCAGGTCGACGCCGTTGCCCAGCGACTTCGACATCGCCTTGCCCTGGTTGATCACCTGGCCCTGGTTCAGCAGCCGGCGGAACGGCTCGGTGAAGTCGATCATGCCCATGTCGTACAGGACCTTCGTGAAGAAGCGGCTGTACAGCAGGTGCAGGATCGCGTGCTCGACGCCGCCGGTGTACTGGTCGACCGGCATCCACCGGCGGACCTGCTCGACGTCGAACGGGCCGCCCTCGTAGCCGGGCGAGCAGTAGCGGAAGTAGTACCAGGACGAGTCGACGAACGTGTCCATCGTGTCGGTGTCGCGGGTCGCGGCGCCGCCGCACTTGGGGCAGTCGGTGTTGACCCAGTCGGCCGCGGCGGCCAGCGGCGAGGTGCCCTTGGGCGCCAGGTCCGCGCCGCGCAGGCCCTCGGGGAGGGTCACCGGCAGCTGCTCGTCCGGGACGGGGACCTCGCCGCAGGACGGGCAGTGCACGATCGGGATCGGGCAGCCCCAGAACCGCTGCCGGGACACCAGCCAGTCGCGCAGCCGGAAGTTGACGGACCCGCGGCCGGTGCCGCGCTCCTCCAGGATCTGGATGATGCGGGCGATGCCGTCGGCCTTGCCCAGGCCGTCGATCGGCCCGGAGTTGACGATCGCGCCGTCGCCGGGGGTGGCGACGCCGGTCTCGGCGGGGTCGTCCAGCCCGGTCTCCACGACGACGCGGACCGGCAGGCCGAACTTCAGCGCGAAGTCCAGGTCGCGCTGGTCGTGCGCGGGGACGGCCATGATCGCGCCGTGGCCGTACTCGGCCAGCACGTAGTCGGACGCCCAGACGGGCAGCCGCTCGCCGTTGACCGGGTTGACCGCGTAGCGGCCCAGGAACACGCCGGTCTTCTCGCGCTCGGTGGACAGCCGCTCGATCTCGCTCTCCCGCGAGACCTCCTCGCGGTAGGCCTCGAACGCGGCGCGGTGGTCGGGGTGGCAGATCTCCTCGGCCAGCGCGGCGTCGGCGGCGACGACCATGAACGTCGCGCCGAACAGGGTGTCGGGGCGGGTGGTGTAGACGGTGACGGGCTCGTCCCGGCCCTCGATGGCGAAGTCGACGTCGGCGCCGGTGGAGCGGCCGATCCAGTTGCGCTGCATCAGCAGGACGCGCTCGGGCCACTTGCCCTCCAGCTGCGCCATGTCGTCCAGCAGCCGGTCGGCGTAGTCGGTGATCTTGAAGTACCACTGGGTCAGCACGCGCTTCTCGACCAGCGCGCCGCAGCGCTCGCAGTGCCCGCCGACGACCTGCTCGTTGGCCAGGACGGTCTGGTCCTTCGGGCACCAGTTGACGTGGCCGCCCTTGCGGTAGGCCAGGCCCCGCTCGTAGAAGCGCAGGAACAGCCACTGCGTCCACTTGTAGTACTCGGGGTCGGAGGTGTGCAGGCGACGCGTCCAGTCGAAGGACGGCGCGTACCGCTGGAAGGAGGCGGCCTGCGTCTCGATGTTGGCGTAGGTCCACTCGGCGGGGTGCGAGTCGCGCTTGATGGCGGCGTTCTCGGCGGGCAGGCCGAAGGAGTCCCAGCCGATGGGGTGCAGCACGTTGTAGCCGCGCTGGAACCAGTAGCGCGCGGGGACGTCGCCGATGGCGAACGCCTCGGCGTGCCCCATGTGCAGGTCGCCGCTGGGGTAGGGGAACATGTCCAGCGCGTAGCGGCGCTCGGTGGCGGTGTCCTTCTCATCGGCCGCGAACGGGTCGAGCTCCGCCCAGCGGGCCTGCCACTTGTCCTGAACCGCCCGTGGGTCGTACTGCTCGTCGCTGCTCACGCTTACAGACTCCGCTTCGTCCTTCAGGGTCCTGGGCCGTCCGCCGACATGAAACGGCCCCTCGCACAGGAGGGGCCACCACGCTGACGTCAGTTCGTCAACGTGGTCCTTCGAGGAGCAGCCTGGCTGACATACATCAAGAGTAGCGCAGCCGCAAGCCCTCCCGCCTGTGGTTAAGGCACCGGCGCGGGCGGTAGAAGCGGGGCAAGAACGAAATGCCACGTCAAAGCGCCGGAAGAGGTGGCCTTCTCCCGGTCCGGTGCAGCAGGATGTGCGGAACCGTTCGTAGACTCGTCGGTAACTAACCGGCCGGTCACCTTTCGCGCGAGGAGTGCCATGCTCAACCTGTCCGTGCTGCTGGAGGACGCCGCCAGGGAGACGCCCGAACGGGAGGCCGTCGTCTTCGGCGACCTTCGGCTCTCCTACGCGTTCATCGACTCGGTCGCGAACCAGGTCGCGAACCTGCTGCGGTCGCGCGGCATCGGCCCGGGCGACAAGGTGGCGCTGTCCAGCCCGAACCTCCCGTACTTCCCGATGGTGTACTTCGGGGCGCTCAAGGCGGGCGCGGTGGTCGTCCCCCTGAACGTGCTGCTCAAGCCGCGCGAGATCGCCTACCACCTCGGCGACTCGGACGCGAAGGCGTTCTTCTGCTTCGAGGGCACCCCGGAGCTGCCGCTCGGCGAGATGGGGCACGCGGGCTTCGCGCAGGCCGAGGGGTGCGAGCACTTCTTCCTGCTGCCCGCGAACCCGGCGGCGACGGAGTCCCCGATCGAGGGCGCGGAGCTGTTCTGGGCCGCGCTCGCCGGGCAGCCGGGCACGTTCGACACCGCGCAGACGGGCCCGGACGACACCGCCGTGATCATCTACACCAGCGGGACGACGGGCCAGCCGAAGGGCGCCGAGCTCACGCACAGCAACCTGCTGTCGAACGCGATGGTGGACGACACGCTCTTCTACCGGACGCTGCACGACACCTCGCTGGTGACGCTGCCGCTGTTCCACATCTTCGGCCAGACGTGCGTGATGAACGTCGGCTTCTACCGCCGCGCGACCCTCGTCATGCAGGCCCGGTTCGACGCGAAGCAGGCCGTCGAGCTGATGGTCAAGGAGAAGGTGAACATCTTCGCGGGCGTCCCGACGATGTACTGGGGCCTGCTGACGGACGAGACCTCCGCCGAGGACATCGCGACGATCAAGGAGAACCTGCGGGTCGCGGTGTCGGGCGGGTCGGCGCTGCCGATGGAGGTCCTCAAGGGCGTCAAGGAGAAGTTCGACGTGGACGTCCTGGAGGGCTACGGCCTCTCCGAGACGTCGCCGGTGGCCTCGTTCAACCGCCCGGACCGCCCGACCAAGCCCGGCTCGATCGGCCTGCCCGTCTGGGGCGTCGAGATGAAGCTGATCGACGACGACTGGAAGGAGATCGAGGGCGAGGGGCCCGGCGAGATCGCCATCCGCGGGCACAACATCATGAAGGGCTACTACGGCCGGCCCGAGGCGACCGAGGCCTCGATCAAGGACGGCTGGTTCCGCACCGGTGACGTGGCCCGCCGTGACGAGGAGGGCTACTACTACATCATCGACCGCTCCAAGGACATGATCATCCGCGGCGGGTACAACGTGTACCCGCGGGAGCTGGAAGAGGTGCTCATGACGCACCCGGACGTGTCGCTGGCGGCGGTCGTGGGCGTCGAGCACCCCTCGCACGGCGAGGAGATCAAGGCGTACGT
Organism: Actinomadura sp. NPDC049382; assembly: GCF_040677125.1. Classification (NCBI taxonomy): domain Bacteria; kingdom Bacillati; phylum Actinomycetota; class Actinomycetes; order Streptosporangiales; family Thermomonosporaceae; genus Actinomadura; species Actinomadura sp. NPDC049382. The sequence continues at coordinate 31,155 of NZ_JBFARO010000078.1, read as the reverse complement.
GATCCGCAAGCCCGGCGCCGCCGTGACCGAGGACGAGCTGGTCGCGTGGGGCAAGGAGCAGTTCGCCAACTACAAGTACCCGCGGATCGTGGAGTTCCGGGACGAGCTGCCGATGACCGCCACCGGCAAGATCCTCAAGCGCGAGCTGCGCTGACCCGACGGCGGGCCCCGGGGCCTCGGCGCGGCGCTTCAGCGCGCGCCGGGGCCCCGGGCAGGCCCGGTCGAGGGGCTCAGAACGCGTAGGGCAGGCGCTTGATCCCGTTGATGAAGTTGGACTCCAGCCGGGCGGGCTCGGCGGTCGCGCGGATCTCCGGCGTCCGGCGCAGCAGCTCCCGGAACATCACGGTGATCTCGCGCCTGGCCAGGTGCGCGCCGAGGCAGAAGTGCGGGCCGGGCCCGCCGAACCCGACGTGCGGGTTCGGGTCGCGCAGGATGTCGAACTTCTCCGGCTCGGCGAACACGGACTCGTCGCGGTTGCCGGACCAGTAGTAGAGGACGAGCTTGTCGCCCTCCTTGATCTCGTGCTCGTTGAGCACGGTGTCGCGGGTGGCGGTGCGGCGCATCCAGATGACCGGCGACACGTACCGGACGATCTCCTCGATGGCGCCCGCGATGCGGCCGTCGAAGTCCGCGGTGAGCAGGGCCCGCTGGTCGGGGTGGCGGGTGAACAGGTCGAGGCCGTGCGCGATGGCGTTGCGGGTGGTCTCGTTGCCGGCGACCACCAGCAGGATGAAGAACGAGCCGAGCTCCTGGTCGCTGAGCGACTCGCCGTCCACGTTGGCGTTCACCAGCGCGGACGTCAGGTCGTCGGTGGGGTTCTCGCGGCGCCGCCGGCCGAGGTCCTCGACGATGCCCTTGAGCGTCTCGCCGGCGCCGAGCAGCGCCATCGCCATCTCCTCGGGGTTCTCCGAGGGCAGGAACTCCGAGTCGTTGCCGGCGAGGATGACGTTCGTGGCGTCCAGGACGGTCGTGTAGTGCTCCTCGCCGATGCCCATCATGTCGCAGATGATCTTCAGCGGGAGCCGGGCCGCGACGTCGGCGACGAAGTCGCCGGTGCCGCCGCCCGCGGCGACGTTCGCCACGATCTCCCCGGCGACGTGCTCGACCTGGTCCTCGAACCGCTGGATCATGCGCGGGGAGAACGCCCGGGAGACGATGCGCCGGATCTTGGCGTGCCGCGGGTCGTCCATGCTGATCATCGAGCCGAAGTACTCGTGCATGTCGCCCGGCATGTCCGGGATGCTGATGGCGCCCTTGCCGGAGCAGAAGTCCTGCGGGCGGCGGGACGCCTCGACGATGTCGGCGTGCCGGGTGAGCGCGTAGTAGCCGGGGCCCCGCGGCGCGATGATGATGTCGGGTTCCTCGAAGCGGACCAGCTCCGGGTGCCAGCGCAGCGCCTTGAACGCCTCGTGCCGGTCCTCGTGCGGCCGCCGCCAGAACTCCCAGTCCGTCAGGTTGATGTCCTCGACCTTGAGCACGCTGCCCACCACCTCATCGCATTCCGAACCTGATTCGGTTTACAGGCAGCCTCTCAAAGTAAAGCGGCAAGCGCACACTGATCGGCGAGGTGACCCGCCTCACATTAGCCGCGCCGGGCCCGGCCCGCCCGCCGGACCCGGCATCGCGCTCACATCCGCGCCCACGCCTCGGTGAGCACCGACCGCAGGATCTGCTCGATCTCGTCGAAGTGGGACTGGTCGCAGACCAGCGGCGGCGCCAGCTGCACGACGGGGTCGCCGCGGTCGTCGGCGCGGCAGTACAGGCCCGCCTCGTACAGCGCCTTGTCGAGGAAGCCGCGCAGCAGCCGCTCGCACTCGTCGTCGTCGAACGTCTCCCGCGTGTCGCCGTCCTTGACCAGCTCGATGCCGTAGAAGTAGCCGTCGCCGCGGACGTCCCCGACGATCGGCAGGTCGCGCAGGCGCTCCAGCGTGGCGCGGAACGCGTCCCGGTTGCGCAGGACGTGGCCGTTCAGGTCCTCGCGCTCGAACAGGTCGAGGTTGGCCAGCGCCACGGCCGCCGCCACCGGGTGCCCGCCGAAGGTGTAGCCGTGCGCGAACATCTCCGTCCCGTGCTTGAACGGCTCGAACAGCCGGTCGGCGACGAGCATGCCGCCGAGCGGCGCGTACCCCGAGGTCACCCCCTTGGCGAAGGTGATGATGTCGGGCGTGAAGCCGAAGCGCTGCGCGCCGAACATCGTGCCGAGCCGGCCGAACGCGCAGATGACCTCGTCCGACACCAGCAGGACGTCGTGCCGGTCGCAGATCTCCCGGACGCGCTCGAAGTAGCCGGGCGGCGGCGGGAAGCAGCCGCCCGAGTTCTGCACGGGCTCCAGGAACACCGCGGCGACGGTCTCGGGGCCCTCGAACTCGATGGCCTCCTCGATCCGGTCGGCGGCCCACCGGCCGAACGCCTCGGGGTCGTCGCGGTGCTCGGCGGCCCGGTAGATGTTGGTGTTCGGCACCCGGAACGCGCTCGGCACGAGCGGCTCGAACGGGGCCTTCAGGCCGGGCAGCCCGGTCAGCGACAGGGCGCCGTGCGGGGTGCCGTGGTAGGCGACCGCGCGGCTGATGACCTTGTGCTTGGTGGGCCGGCCGGTCATCTTGAAGTACTGCTTGGCGAGCTTCCACGCGCTCTCGACGGCGTCGCCGCCGCCGGTGGTGAAGAAGACGCGGTCCAACCCGGCGGGCGCGAGGTCCGCGAGCCGCTCGGCCAGCTCGACCGCCTTCGGGTGCGCGTACGACCAGATCGGGAAGTAGGCCAGCTCGGCGGCCTGCTTGGCGGCGGCCTGCGCCAGCTCCTCGCGCCCGTGCCCGGCCTGGACGGTGAACAGCCCGGACAGGCCGTCCAGGTAGCGGCGGCCCGCCGAGTCGTACACGTAGGGGCCGTCCCCCCGGACGATCACCGGGATCTCGGCGCCGCCCTGGGACCCCGAGTGGCGCGCGAAGTGCATCCACAGATGGTCGCGCGCCGCCCTCTGCATCGCGTCGTGCTGCTCGCTGGTCACGTCCGGCTCCGTCATCACGTTCCCTCAGATGCGATTGATCCCGTTGTCATGATGCTAAGTGAGTACGGATTCCGCTGTAAATAGATAGTGATACACCGATATCCGAAGGATGACAGCCGTGATCACCGGGACCTCCCGGCCGCCCGGTAGCGTGCGCCGCGAACCGAGGAGGCGGGACATGAGCGACATCACGACCGGATCGGTCACGGCGAACGGGCTCGACTTCGGCTACCTGGCGGCCGGCCCGGAGGACGGCCCGCTGGCCCTGCTGCTGCACGGCTTCCCCGACTCGGCGCACACCTGGCGGCACCTCATGCCCGAGTTGGCCGCCGCCGGGTACCGTGCCGCGGCGCCGTTCATGCGCGGGTACGCGCCCACGTCCGTCCCGGAGGACGGCGCCTTCCAGACCGGCGCGCTCGCCGCCGACGCCGTCGCCCTGCACGAGGCCCTCGGCGGCGGCTCCGACGCCGTCGTCATCGGCCACGACTGGGGCGCCTTCACCGCCTACGGCGCCGCGAACGTCGCGCCCGGCCGGTGGCGGAAGGCCGTCGCCATGTCCGTCCCGCCGATGTCGGTGATGACCACCGCGTTCTTCGACTACGAGCAGCTCAAGCGCTCGTTCTACATCTTCGTCTTCCAGACGCCCCTCGCGGAGCTCGTGCTGAACCGCGCGTTCATCGAGGGCCTGTGGCGCGACTGGTCACCCGCGGACGGCCGCGACCGCACGGCGGACGTCGACCACGTCATGGAGTGCCTCGCCACCCCGGCCAACGCCGAGGCGGCGATCGGCTACTACCGCGCCATGCTCGACCCGTCCAAGCTCATCGAGCGGTACGCCGCCGAGCAGGAGGCGGCCTCCGCCATCGGCGAGGTGCCCGTCCTCTGCCTGCACGGCGCCGACGACGGCTGCCTCGGCGCCGACGTCGTCGACCTCGACGCCGTCCGCGCGGCCCTCCCGGCCGGCTCGCGCGCCGAGTCCGTTCCGGAGGCCGGCCACTTCCTCCAGCTCGACCGGCCGGACGAGGTCAACGCGCGGATCCTCGGCTGGCTGTCCTGACCAGGTCGGCGGCGCGTTCGCCGATCATGATGGCGGGGGCGTTGGTGTGGCCGCGGGTGATCTCCGGGAGGATCGAGACGTCCGCGACGCGCAGGCCCTCGACGCCGCGGACGCGCAGCTCCGGGTCGACCACGGCGTCGTCGTCGGTGCCCATGCGGCACGTGCCGGTCGGGTGGTACAGCGTCTCGGCGTGCCCCCGGACGTAGCGGGCGAGGGCCTCCTCGTCGTCCGGCCCGACGTAGGGGTCCATGGGCTCGCCGACGTAGGGCTTGAGCGCGTCGCCCGACATCAGCTCGTCGGCGTACTTGAGCCCGTGGACCAGGCGGCGCAGGTCGCTCTCGCCGGTCAGGTAGGCCGGGTCGATCGACGGCGGCGCGGCCGGGTCGGCGGACGCGAGCGTGATCCGCCCCGCCGACTCGGGCCGCAGCAGGACGACGCCGAGCGTCACGCCGTGCTCGGTCGGCGGGGTGAGGCCGTGCGCCACGTACGGGGCCGGCGCGAAGACCAGCTCCAGGTCGGGGGCGGGCTGCGCCGGGTCGCTGCGGAGGAACACGACCGCCTCGCCGACGTTGGAGGTGAACGGCCCGCGCCGGGCGACCAGGTACCGGACGATGTTGGGCAGCGACTCGGCGCCCGCGAGCGTGACCTTCTTCGGGCAGTGCCGGACGACGCCGACCGACAGGTGGTCCTGCAGGTGGCGGCCGACCTCCGGCCGCTCCAGGACCGGCTCGACGCCGGCGGCGCGCAGCTGGCCGGGGTCGCCGATCCCGGAGAGCATCAGCAGGTGCGGCGAGCCGATCGCGCCCGCCGACAGCACGACCTCGCGGCGGGCGGTGACGCGCTCGCCGCCGTACTGGACGCCGGTCGCGCGGCCGTCCTCGATCAGGATCCTCGACACCGGCGCGCCGGTGACGACCGACAGGTTCTTGCGCTTGCGGGCGGGGCGCAGGTAGGCGTCGGCGGCGCTGCACCGCCGGCCGCGCCGCTGGCTGACCGGCGTCTGCGCATACCCCTCGTTGGACGGCCCGTTCAGTTCGGGTAGCCGGGTCAGCCCGGCGGCGGCGCACGCGTCGAGGAACGCGCGGGTCGAGGCGTTCGGACTGCGCTGCTCGGAGATCGTGACGGGGCCGGTCGTCCCGTACACGCCGCCCTCGTTGCTGCCGACGCGCCCCTCGGCGCGCTTGAAGTACGGTTCGACGTCGGCGTACGACCAGCCGGGCACGCCCCAGCCGTCGAAGTCGGCGGCGTGGCCGCGCACCCACATCATCGCGTTGAGCGAGGACGACCCGCCGAGCATCCGGCCGCGCGGCCAGTACAGCTCCCGCCCGTCCATCTCGGCCCGCTCGGCGGTGCTGAAGTCCCAGTCGTACTCGGTCTTGAACAGCTTGGCGAACGCGGCCGGGACGTGGATCTCGCTCTTGTCGTCCGGGCCGCCGGCCTCCAGCAGCGCTACGGTGACGGACGGGTCCTCCGACAGCCGCGCGGCCAGGGCGCAGCCCGCGGATCCGGCGCCGACGATGACGTAGTCGTAGTCCATGAGGGCCTCCGCACTCCGCCGGGCCGCGACACCGGCCCGTCAGTGCTTGCTTACCACCGGGGACGGGTCGCGTCCATGGCCCGCGCGGCCGCGGGCGGCCACTCCGTGCGGCGCGGTCACTCCGGGCGGCGCAGGCCCGCGACGAGGAACCCGACCAGCCGGCGCGCGTCGTAGCGGGGATCGGAGTCGGCCCCGATGCACAGGTTCCCGACGCCGCGCATGAGTTCGAGGGCGTCCACGTCGGAGCGGATCTCGCCCGCGTCGGCCGCGGCTCGCAGCAGGCGGCCGCACACGGGGACGAGCCGGTCGAGGAAGTAGTCGTGCAGGGCGCCGAAGCCGGGGTCGTCGGCCCGCAGCACGGCGGCGAGCCCGTGCTTGGTGACCAGGAAGTCGACGAACAGGTTGATCCAGCGGCCCAGCGCGGCGTACGGGGTCGGGCAGCTTCCGAGCAGTTCGGGCCCCGCCTCGGCGCAGGCTTCGACCTGGTGCCGGTAGACGGCGATGATGAGGTCCGCCCGCGTCGGGAAGTGGCGGTAGATGGTCCCCACGCCGACGCCCGCCCTGGCCGCGATGTCACGCACCGGCGCGTCCACCCCGGACGCGACGAAGACCGCCGCGGCCGCGTTGAGCAGGGCCTCCCGGTTGCGCCGCGCGTCCTTGCGCTTGGACGGGGCCACGCCCCGCCAGCCCTCGCCGCCGTCGTTCACCGTGCGTCCCTCCACTGCTCCAACTGCGCGCGCTTGCAATGCGGAACCGTGTTCCGTATCGTTCAGGAACATGGTTCCGCTTTGGCTCCATGATGCCAGAGCGGAGCACCGGTCATGCGCATTCGCCCATGAACGCATTCGCCTATGAAGGAGACCGTCCAATGCAGTACCGCACCTTGGGCCGCACCGGCGTGCAGGTCAGTTCGCTGGCGCTCGGCGCGATGAACTTCGGGGCGATCGGCGACACCCCGCAGGACGAGGCCACCGCCATCGTGGACGCCGCGCTGGAGGCGGGCGTCAACCTCATCGACACCGCCGACATGTACGGCCGCGGCGAGTCGGAGGAGATGGTCGGCAAGGCCATCGCCGGGCACCGCGACGACATCGTGCTCGCCACGAAGGCGGGGATGCCGATGAGCGAGGAGCGCAACCAGCGCGGCGCCTCGCGCCGCTGGCTGGTCACCGAGCTGGACAACAGCCTGCGCCGCCTCGGCGTCGACCATGTGGACCTCTACCAGATCCACCGGTGGGACCCGTCGACCAGTGACGAGGAGACGCTGTCGGCCCTGACCGACCTGCAGCGCGCGGGCAAGATCCGCTACTTCGGCTCCTCGACGTACCCCGCGTACCGGATCGTCCAGGCGGAGTGGGCGGCCCGCGCCGGCGGCCTGAGCCACTACGCGACCGAGCAGCCCAGCTACTCGATCCTGCAGCGCGGGATCGAGGCGGACGTGCTGCCGGTGACCGAGCAGTACGGCCTCGGTGTGCTGGCGTGGAGCCCGCTGGCCTCGGGGTGGCTGACCGGGGCGGTCCGCGCGGGGCGGGAGGCCGGCACCCGCCGTTCGGCGCTGATGCCCGAGCGGTTCGACCTGTCCCTCCCCGCCAACCAGGCCAGGCTGGACGCGGTCGAGCGGCTCGCGGTGGTCGCCGACGAGGCCGGGCTGACGATGATCCAGCTCGCGCTCGGCTTCGTGACCGCGCATCCGGCCGTGACCAGCGCGCTCATCGGCCCCCGCACGCTGGACCACCTGCACGCGCAGCTCGCCGCCGCCGACACCGTGCTGCCCGCCGACGTGCTGGACGCGATCGACGCGGTCGTCGCCCCCGGCACCGACCTCGCGGCGCACGAGAAGTTCGACACCCCGCCCGCCCTGCTCGACGCCTCCCTGCGCCGCCGCTGAGGCGCCGCACGGACACCCCGTTCCGGATCATGCCGGAACTACGTTCCGGATAGCGCCGATAAACACGTCCGGCGCCGCCGCCCCGGTCAGGCGGGGGCGCCGAACTCCGGCACCTCGGAGGGCGGCAGGTCGGTCCGGATCCGGTGGTACCGGACGGCGTGCCGCCACCGGCCGCCCTCCACCGCGGCGTCCCCGCTGAACTCCACGACGACCTCCGGCTCGGTCCGCACGTAGCGGATCGGCGGATGGGCGCCGTACAGCCCGCCGGCGAACCCGGCGGGCAGCTCGGGCGGCCACGGATGGTCCGGCCCGGCGTGCCGCAGCACACCGCCGAGGACGGTCCGGGCGGCGGGCGCCAGCGGCGTCGTCCGCGCCACGACGCGGAGCCGGCCCTCGGCGTCGTAGCGGCCGAGGATCAGCGACTCGGGCGCCTGCCGGGTGCCGGTCACCCCGCCGACGACCGCCTCGGCGGTGATCCGCCGCTTCACCTTCCACCAGCGGCGCCGCCCCTCCTCGTAGGGGGCGTCGGCGTCCTTCACGACCAGGCCCTCGATGCCCTGCTCGGCCAGCGCGTCGAACCACAGCAGGGCCTCCTCGACGTCGGCGGTCTGCGGCGTGCCGATCACGCGCGCGCCGGGCGGCGTGTCGCCGAGCAGCGCCTCCAGGACGTCCCGCCGCTCGCGCAGCGGCCGCGGACGCAGGTCGGCGCCGCCCGATTCGAGGACGTCGAACACGACGTAGTGGCAGGGCTCGTCGCGGGCGAGTTCGGCCCGGCGGCGGCCGGCGACGTGCCGGCGCTGCAGCGCGCCGAAGTCGAGGCGGCCGTCCGGCCCCCAGCGGACGATCTCGCCGTCCACCACGGTGCCGGGCGGGAACGCCGTGCCGACCGCCACCACGATCTCGGGGAACGCCTCGTTGAACCGCACCCGGCGGCGCGACCACAGCTGGACGTCGCCGTCCTCGTCCACCATCGCGACCGCGCGGAACCCGTCGAACTTCGGCTCGTAGCGGCAGCCGCCCGGGCACGCCTGCGGCGGCGGGACGCGGTCGACCGTCACGGTCAGCATCGGCTTCACCGGGGACCGGATGTGCATGGCCTCCCGTCCCCCGAGTTCGCTGGTCCTTTGACCACGCCCTACCCGCACTGAACTGCGCCGATAACGAAGCAGGACGAATGTTGACCGGCGGCAGGTCAGTTCGAGAAGCGCCGGATCAGGACGGCGAGGCGCTGATCGTGGTGCGCGCGGCGCATGCGGCCGTTGCGCATCAGGGAGACGAGGCCGTGCAGCGCGCTCCAGAACGTCTCGGTGAGCGTCTCCAGCTCGTCCTCGCCGGCGAACGGCCGGACGGTCTCGCGCAGCTCGCCGAACGCCTCCTTCAGCGGCGCCGGCGCCTCGGGGGTCGCGAACGGCAGGTCGACGGCGAGGACGAACATCGCGTCGTAGAGGGCGGGCCTGCGGTCGGCGAACCCCGCGTAGGCGCGGGCGACGCCCGCGAGGGCGGCGGCGGGGTCCCCGGCCGCCTCGCGGACCTCGCGCAGGTCGGCGGCCAGTTCGGCGCACCCCTCGACCGCGACGGCCGCCATGATGGCGTCCTTGCCCTTGAAGTGGCTGTAGAGGACGGGCTGGCTGTACTCGATCTCGGCGGCGAGCCGCCGCGTGGTCACCGCGTCCCAGCCCTCGGCCTCGGCCAGCTCCCGCGCGGCCGTGACGATCAGCCGCTCCCGCTCCGCCCGCTCGCGCTCCCGGCGCGTCTGGATTGACATGGCAGCGATTCTAGCAGCGCTAGCCATTCTGCCAATGCTTGTGCTAGCGTCGATCCTGTTCCTAGCACTGCTAGCAATTGGAGATGCCTGATGCTCGCCCCCTTCGCCTACGGCCTCGCGGTCGTCCTCGCCCTGTTCGTCGTCTTCATCGGCGCGCGCTTCCTCTACGCACCGCACGCGGCCGCCGCCGGGTACGGCGTCCCCGCCGAGCCCGGCGGCGGCGCCGACGCCTACCTGGCGATCAAAGGGGTGCGCGACCTCACCTTCGGCGTCCTCGGCCTCGCCCTCATCGCCTTCGCGAGCGCCCACGCCGCCGGCTGGTACATGCTGGTCGTCGCCCTCGCACCCCTCGGCGACACCCTGATCGTGCTGCGCCACGGCGGCACCAAGGCCACCGCGTTCGGCATCCACTTCGCGACCGCCGTGATCGTGCTCGTCAGCGCCGCCCTGCTCTTCGCCCTCTGACACGGGCGTTGCAGGTGAGCGCTCGCCTGCCAGGTCTGCTCCGCTTTGACCGACCTCCGGTCTCCGAACGGGAGCCGTCCCGGATCCGGAGAGAGCCGGCGCTGTCCTCGCCGGCTGATATGACAACCGCATCGCCCGTCCGCGCGGGCCGCCCGTCCCGGCCGCGGCGCGCCGTCGGCGCCGCCGCGGCGGCGGGCAAGACCACCGCAGGCCCGACCGACCGTTACGAACCATGCCGAACCCAGGAGGCACCATGTCGCTGATCTCGCCGGACTTCGACTCGTCCGTGATCGTCCGCTCCGCCGAGGCCGAGGTCGTCGGCCGGGCCCCCACCACCATCCGGCTGCTCGCCGACAGCAGCTCGACCGGCGGCGCCCTGTCCACCCAGCGGGTCACGCTCACCGGCGGCGCCGACGGCGCCAAGCCGCACCGCCACGACGGCTCCGCCGAACTGTTCTACATGCTGGACGGCACCGCGCAGCTGCTGTCCGGCGAGCAGGTCGTCACCGCCGAACGCGGCGACCTCGTCGTCGTCCCGCCCGGCCTCGCGCACGCCTTCGCCGCCGCGCCCGGCGAGGACGCCGACATCCTCATCGTCATCACGCCCGGCGTCGAGCGGTTCGAGTACTTCCGGCACCTGGAGCGCATCGCCTACGGCAAGGTGCCGCCCGAGAGCCTCCTGGACGTCCAGGAGCTCTACGACACCTACTTCCTCGGCAGCGCCGCCTGGGACGCCGCCCGCGCCTGACCAGGGCCCGGACGCCGACGAGCCGACCGAGAACGCCCGGTCGGCTCGTCACACTGGCGGGAGCGGGTCGCCCGTCACGATCCCCAGTCGGGACGCAGCGGCATGTTGCTCGCGCCGTCGTCGTGCAGCTTGACGCCGAGCGTCTGGTGCAGCTGGATCCAGTTCTGGTTGAAGCCGAGCACGCAACCCGCCATGTAGACGCGCCACACCCGGGCGGTGCCCTCGCCCACCTCGGCGACGGCCTCGTCCCAGTGCTCGTCCAGGTTCCGGCACCAGCCGGTCAGCGTGCGGGCGTAGTGCTCGCGCAGGTTCTCCTGGTGCCGGATCTCGAAACCCGCGTCGTTCATCTGCATCTGGACGTAGCCGGGCCCCTCCAGCTCACCGTCCGGGAACACGTACCGGTTGATGAACCCGTTCTCCTTGCGGGACGGGGCCGTGTTGTCCGGACGCGTGATGGTGTGGTTCAGCATCCGGCCGCCCTTGCGCAGCTTCCCGTAGAGGAACGAGAAGTAGGACGGCAGGTTCGCCTTGCCGATGTGCTCGGTGAGGCCGATGGAGCTGATCGCGTCGAAGCCGGTCTCCGTCACGTCCCGGTAGTCCATGTGCCGGACCTCGGCGAGGTCGGACAGCCCCCGGTCGGCGATCGCCTTCTGCGCCCACTCGGCCTGCTGCTTGGACAGCGTGACGCCGAGCGCCTTGACCCCGTACTCCTTCGCGGCGTGCATCACCATGCCGCCCCAGCCGCAGCCCACGTCCAGCAGCCGCATCCCCGGCTTGAGCGCGATCTTCTTCGCGACCAGGTCGTGCTTGTTGAACTGGGCCTCCTCCAGCGTCGCGTTCTCGTGCGGATAGCACGCGCACGTGTACGCCATGGAGGGGCCGAGCACCCACTCGTAGAAGGTGTTGGAGACGTCGTAGTGGTGCGAGATGGCCTTCGCGTCCCGCCGCTTGGAGTGCCGCAGCCACGACGGGATCCGGCTGAACGGCGCCTCCTGCGGCGGCGGGTCCAGCCGGCGCGAGACCGCGCCGCGCAGCAGCGGGTCGCGGAAGACCGAGCCGGCGATCCGCGCCTTGTCGCGCGGCGTCACCTCGCTCAGCACCTGCTGCATCGTCGTCAGCGCCTCGATCATGTCGCCGTCGACGTCGATCATCCCGGTGACGTAGGCGCGGGCGAGGCCCAGCGCGCCCGGTGAGCGCAGCAGGTACGACACCGCGTACGGCGAACGGACGTCGAACCTGATGTCGGCGCCGGGCACCCCCGCCCGCGATCCGTCGTACGCCGTGAACTCCACTGGCGCCTCAGCCCCGGCGAGCCGCTCGAAGACCCTGGCCAGCGTCATGGTGATCCCTCCTGTCTCTCCGCCCGGACCCGGCCTGCCGGCCCTCGGCCCCGTGGGCTCCCCCGATACGGCGGGCGCATGTCAGCGTCCGCGCACGCACTTGTCGTAGAGGTCCAGCAGCCGCTCGGCGGGGTCGTAGCGCCCCTTGAGCCGCCGGTAGGTCTCCCCGTCGTAGTACCGCCAGAACTCGTCCCGGCCGTAGAAGGCCGTCGAGTAGAGGGACTTGTGCCCGTCGAGGGCAGCGACCTTCCGCTCGATGAGCCGGTTGTGGTACTCGGGGATCTGACCGGGCGGGATGCGGACCGTCCCCCAGAAGCCGACGTTCACGTACGGGCGGCCGGTCTCCAGCGGGTACAGCGGCCACCGCTCCTTCGCACGCAGCGGGCACAGCCAGACCGGGCTCATGCCGACCTTGTCGTGGAAGAACTCCAGGAACTCGGGCAGCCGCTCCACCGGCACCTCGATGTCCTGGATGACGTCCTCGCGCGGACGCAGCCCCCGCCAGCGCTCCGCGCGCGCGATGATGTGGTACCGGCGGTCGTAGGCGACCAGCTTGCGGTACACGTCGGAGCGCTTGTACTTGTCGGGCCACAGCCGCCGGACCGTCGGGTTCTGCACGCCGAACGCGCCCGAGCACCAGAACCAGTCGGTGTCCCAGCGCCAGATGTAGTCGCGGACCGTCATGAAGTCGACCGACCGCTCCTGGATGGACCGGTAGTAGATCTGCTGGCCGGTGTAGTCGGAGGTGTACGGCGCCGAGTCGGCGAAGAAGCCGAGCGTGATGTACTGCTCGCCCGGGCTGAAGTACGTCCCGTCCATGAAGTCGACGGACTCGCCCTCGAACGTCCCCGACTCGGTGATCTCGCCCATCGCCTTGGCCAGCTCGACCGCGTCGGTGAACCGCAGGTGCCGGAGCCGGACGTACGGGCTGACCGGCCGCAGTTCGATCTTCAGCCGCAGCGTGTAGCCGAGCGTCCCGTAGGAGTTCGGGAACCCGAAGAACAGGTCGGAGTGCTCGTTGTCGCGCGTCGCCGTGACGATCTCGCCGCCCCCGGTGAGGACCTCCATCTCCAGGACGCCCTCGTGCGGCAGCCCGTCGCGGAACGACGTCGACTCGATGCCGAGCCCCGTCACCGCCCCGCCCAGCGTGATGGTCTTCAGCTGCGGGACGACCGTCGGCATCAGCCCGTGCGGCAGCGTCGCGTCGACGAGGTCCTCGTAGGTCGTCATCCCCTGGACCTGCGCCGTGCGCTCCCGCGCGTCGACGCTCAGCACCTTGTCGAACCCGGACACGTCCAGGCCGGGCGCCGCCGAGGGGTCGCGCCACCGGAACAGGTTCGAGGTCCGCTTCGCCAGCCGTACCGGCGTGCCCTTCGGGATCGCCTCGTAGGACCTCTTGAGCGCGTCCACCGCCCGCTGGTGGTCGCCCTTGACCGCAAGCTCCGTCATCTAGCCCCTCCCTGACCTAGTAAATCGATCATCCCATGCATCGTCCACATAATTCGGACGTTGCAGGTGTCACAGGTCGAGAGGGGAATAACCCCGTCGGCGTACACATCGGTCGTTTCGTCTCCTGGAGGCGACAGAAACCGCTACAGGGCAGCCACGTCAACCTTTCCCCTGAGGCGCATGCCGACAAACCCCGGTCACTTGACCAGGCGCAGGATCCACGGATAGCGGAACGTGCCGCCGGTCAGCGCGTACACCGCCGCGATCGCCGACAGCACCCACGCGACCGCGTACACGATCCCGCCGACGCCGAACGTGACGATCGTGAGCAGCAGCAGCGTCACCTGGAAGTTGACCGCCTCCGCGGCCTGCCGCCGGACGTACTCCGACCGCTTGCCGCTCAGCAGCATCAGCACGAGCGGCCCGACGAACAGCGTCGGCACCGCCACGGCGTGGGCCGCCGCCGCGAGCATCCGGTCCTCCCCCGTGACGGCCTCGGCGACCGGCGCCGCCCGGACCGGCTCCAGGTCGCGGGTGACGCCGCCCAGCTGGCTGCGCGTCTTCGACGTGATCGCCAGCTGGACGCGCATGTCGAACTCGTCCTCGTCGAGCCGCCCCTCGGCGTAGGCGTGCTGGAGCCGCTGGATGGCCGACTCGCGCTCGGCGTCCGAGACCCGCAGGTCCCCCACCGCGTAGCTGCTGTCCATACCCTCCATGCTGGGCGCAGCGGCGCCCGCGGACCATCAGGGATGACCCTGAGCCGCCCCTGAATCGGCCATCGGCCGACCGGTCTGGCCGTACTCCTTCCCGGGGACGAGCCGCCCGCCGTACAGCTCCGACACGGTCACGAACACATACCCCTGCGCGGCCAGCCGGTCGATGATGCGCGGGACGGCCTTCACCGTCGTCGGGTGGATGTCGTGCATCAGCACCACGTAGCCGGGCTTGACCGCCTTCAGCACCCGCTTCTCGACGTACGCGCTGTCGCGGTGCTGCCAGTCGAGCGGGTCGACCGTCCACAGCACCTGCGCGAGCCCCTGCTCCCGCGCGGCCTTCGCGAGCCGCTTCGACATCGACCCGTACGGCGGCCGGAGCAGCACCGGCGTGACCCCCGCCGCCCGCCGGACGGCCTCCTGCGTCCGCGTCAGCTCCGACACGACCTTCTTGCCGGACGCCGTCCCGAGGTCGGCGTGCGTGTAGCTGTGGTCGCCGATCTCGTGCCCGGCCTCGTGCTCGCGCCGCACCAGCTCCGGATGCTGGACGACGTTCTCCCCCACCACGAAGAACGTCACCCGCACCTTGCGGGCGGCGAGGATGTCGAGCAGCTCCGCCGTACTGGCGGCCGGCCCGTCGTCGAACGTCAGCGCCACGCACTTGACCCGCGCGCAGTCCGGAGGCGGCGGCGGTGGTTTCGGCTTGGGCTTCGGTTTCGGTTTCGCGGCCGGGGCCTCGCCGTGCGCGGCGGTGAGCCGGACCTCCGCCGGGGCCCCGCCGAGCGAGCTGAGCCACCCGCACACCGCCGCCGCGAGCACGGCCGCCGCCCCACGCCGGACAAGCTGCAGCCCGCCCATCAACACCCCCGCTGACGTTCCCCCAAGATCAGCCAGTCTAGGGCTCAGGCCCTTGCCCGCCGGGCATTCCGCCGCTGTGTCGGGAACCCGCACACCCGGTATGTCGTTATCGTCGTACACCGCATCCGCGAGCAGAGGACGGGGTGGACGATGAGGTTCCGGGACCGGTTCGGGATCCGCAGGCACCGCGGGTCCACGGTGACGCGGCTGGACCGCGAGGCGACCGACACCGACATCGAGGCGCTGATCGCCTTCGCGCGCTCCCGCCGCGGCGTCGAGTTCTTCGTCGAGCCGGAGACCTTCGCCACCGACACCACCGCCGTCGCCGTCGCCCACGACGGCGAGTGGACCCGCCGCCGCGTCGGTTCCCCGAAGGTCATCGGCAAGGTGGCCCGCGACCTGGGCCTGCCCATCTACGACGTCCAGATCGTCGGCTACCCGCCCCGCATGCGCGCCTGGAACGCCCGCAACCCCGACCGCCGCATCGACCCCGGCACCCCCGGCCAAGCCGTAGCCCCCTAACCCCCCACCGCGCAACAAAGCCGCCCCTCCCCCACCCACCCGGCGCTCGTTGCGCAGGTGCGGTGACGCGGGCAGTCGTGGCGTCCGTTGGGTGGGAGCTGGGGGCATGGTGTTAGCCGGCCTTTCTGTTGTTGTAGGCGGCGGCTAGTTCGGCCGGCGTCATGCGCAGGGGGAGTTGGGAGGGCGGGATGCCGGCGTTGATGACTTCGCGGAGGATGACGGCCATCGAGTAGGTGGGGTCGGCGTCCAGGGCGCGTTGGAGGGCGACGTTGGCGAGGCCGCCGTCGCCGGCGGTGTAGGCGGCGAACGCGAGGAGGGACGCGGGGGCGGGGGCGTACCGCTCCTCGACGCGGCGGAGGATGTCGCGCCAGAAGGCGATGTCGGCGGCGGGGGCGTCCTCGTCGATGCGGATCCATGCCTCGTCCCGGAAGCGCAGGTCGGTGAGCAGGAGGCCGAGCCAGGCGGCCTCGTCGTCGGTGGGGCTGGCGTGGGCGTGGTCGAGCAGGGCGAGCAGGCGGGCGAGGTCCTCCTCCACCGAAGGGGTGCGGGCCCGGTGCCGCTCGGCCCGGGCGGTGGCGGCGCGCATGGCGGCGCGGGCGGGGCCGTCGAAGGGCTGGACGGAGCGGACGAGTTCGTCGCGGTCGGCCAGCGCGACGTGGCCGGCGTAGGTCGCCTGGGCGGCGACGGCGCTGGCGGAGATGTCGTACGGGGTGCCCTCGGGCGGGCAGCACGCGTCGCGGCAGGTGAGCGACCACCAGCGGCCGGCGGCGACGCGGATCGCCTCGGCGACGGGGACGCCGGCCGCGGCGAGGGCCTCCCGCATCGGGGTGGCGGCCGCCTCGACCTCGGCGGCGGGGCCGTAGCCGAGGAGGAGGGAGCGGGCGTAGCCGTTGGCGGCGAGGACGGCGGCCGCCCGGCCGCCGTCGGCGGCCGGTAAGTCGAGCCGTACCGCGCATATGCCGCGACCGCCGTCGAAGCCGATCACGACGAGGCTGCGGGACGGGTGGAAGCCGAGCAGGTAGGGGACGGCGGCGATGGCGTCATGGGCGGTGCGGATCACGAGAGGTGCCATGCCGTCGACGGTCGCAGGGCACGGAAGTGCCCGGCGAGAATTCCGTGCACTGTGGATAACCTCCAGGCGGACGTGGGTGTCCGCCGGGGGCGGTAGCGTTGGGCGGCGTGCCCGCCCCTGATCTGCTGAACGCCAGCGATACCCAGATTCCGGACATGCCGACCCTGCTCGCCGCGGCGGTCGCGTCCATCGGGGGTGCCGAGCGCCCCGGCCAGGTGGAGATGGCGCGGGCGGTGGAGAGGGCGATCGAGTCCGGGGAGCATCTCGCCGCGCAGGCGGGCACCGGCACCGGCAAGTCGCTCGCGTACCTCGTGCCCGCGATCCGGTACGCGGTGGAGAAGCAGTCGACGGTCGTGGTGTCGACCGCGACGATCGCGCTGCAGCGGCAGCTCGTCGACCGCGACCTGCCCCGGCTGGCGGAGGCTCTCGGCCCCATGCTGGGCACGGAGCTGAAGTTCGCGATCCTGAAGGGGCGCCGCAACTACCTGTGCCTGCACCGGGTGCAGACGGGCGTGCCCGAGGAGGACGACGGGCCGAGCCTGTTCGACCCGCAGCAGCTGTCGACGCTGGGCCGCCAGGTCAAGCGGCTGAACGAGTGGGCGGACGAGACCCGCACCGGCGACCGGGACGAGCTGGTCCCGGGGGTGAGCGAGCAGGCGTGGCGGCAGGTGGCCGTCACGGCGAAGGAGTGCCTGGGCGCCCAGCGGTGCCCGCAGGGGACGGAGTGCTTCGCCGAGCTGGCGAGGGCGGAGGCCGGTGAGGCGCACATCGTGGTGACCAACCACGCGCTGCTGGCCATCGACGCCCTGGAGGAGTTCCAGGTCCTGCCCGAGCACGACGTGGTGGTGGTGGACGAGGCGCACGAGCTCGTCGACCGGGTGACGTCGGTCGCCACCGGCGACCTGAGCGGGGTCGGCGTCGAGACGGCCGCGCGGCGGTGCGGGCGTCTCATCGAGGAGGCCGTCGCCGACCGGCTGAAAGAAGCCGCGGAGGGCCTCGGCATCCTTCTGGAGGATCTGCCCCAAGGGCGTATGGACGTCCTACCGAGCGCCCTGGGCAACACCCTCGTGGTCGTACGGGACGCCGCGCACGCCTGCATCACGGCGCTCGGCCCCGACAAGAAGGAGTCGGATCCCGGCGACATGGCCGCGCGCAAGGCCGCGCGGTCGTCGCTGGAAGACCTGCACGACACGGCCGTGCGGATGCTGGAGGCGTTCCAGCCCGAGATGGCCGAGCGCTTCGACGTGGTGTGGGTGGAGAAGCCGTTCGTCCCGGACGGGCGCCCGAAGCGCCCGCCGGCGCTGCACGTGGCGCCGATCGGGGTCGGGGGCCTGCTGCGGGCGACGCTGTTCGAGCAGCGCACCGCGATCCTGACGTCGGCGACGCTGACGCTCGGCGGGTCGTTCGAGCCGCTCGCCAGGCAGTGGGGCCTGCCGCCGCTCGATGAGAAGGCGCCCAAAGACGCCAAGACGGCCGCGGAAGGGCTCGCGCAGACCGCGACGGAGAAGGGCGAGCAGACCGAGGTCGTGTGGGCCGGGCTCGACGCGGGTTCGCCGTTCGACCACCGGAAGGCCGGCATCCTGTACGTCGCGCGGCACCTGCCGCAGCCGGGGCGGGACGGCCTCGCCGACGCCTACCTGACGGAGATCACCGAGCTGATCGAGGCGGCGGGCGGGCGCACGCTGGGCCTGTTCTCCTCGATGCGGGCGGCGCGGCAGGCCGCCGACGAGCTGAAGGACCACCTGTCCCACCCCCTGCTGTGCCAGGGCGAGGACTCGACCTCCCTGCTGGTGAAGCAGTTCGCCGAGGACGAGCGGACGTGCCTGTTCGGCACCCTGTCGCTCTGGCAGGGCGTGGACGTCCCCGGCCCGTCGCTGCAGCTCGTCATCATGGACCGCATCCCGTTCCCGCGCCCGGACGACCCGGTGTCGTCGGCGCGGTCGCGGGCGGTCGCGGCGCGCGGCGGCAACGGGTTCATGGCGGTCGCCGCGACGCACGCCGCGCTGCTGCTGGCGCAGGGCGCGGGCCGGCTGCTGCGGTCGATGGACGACCGCGGCGTCGTCGCCGTCCTCGACCCGCGGCTGGCCACGGCCAGGTACGGCGGCTTCCTGAAGAACTCGCTGCCGCCGTTCTGGGCGACGACCGACCCGGACGTGGTCCGCGGCGCGCTGCGCCGCCTCGACGCGGCCGCCGCGGAGTGACTCAGCGGCGGTAGCCGGCGAGGAAGTCGCCGATGCGGCCGACGGCGTCCTCCAGGTCGTCGGCGTACTGGAGCGTGACGACGCGGAAGTGGTCGGTGGCCGGCCAGTTGAAGCCCGTGCCCTGGACGATGAGCAGCTTCTGCTGTTCGAGCAGGTCGAGGGCGAAGCGCATGTCGTCCTCGATCGGGTACATCTCGGGGTCCAGGCGGGGGAAGACGTAGAGGGCGCCCTGCGGCTTGACGCAGGACACGCCGGGCAGGTCGTTCAGCAGCTTCCAGGCGCGGTCGCGCTGCTCGCCGAGGCGGCCGGTCGGCAGGACGAGGTCGTCGATGCTCTGGTAGCCGCCGAGCGCGGCCTGGATGGCGTGCTGGCCGGGGACGTTCGGGCACAGCCGCATGTTGGCGAGGATGTCCAGGCCCTCGATGTAGGACTCGGCGTGCTCCTTCGGCCCGGACAGCACGACCCAGCCGGACCGGAACCCGGCGACCCGGTAGTTCTTCGACAGCCCGCCGAAGGTGAGGCACAGCAGGTCGGGGGCGAGCGAGGCGATCGGGACGTGCTCGGCCTCGTCGTAGAGGATCCGGTCGTAGATCTCGTCGGCGAAGACCAGCAGGTTGCGGCGGCGGGCGACCTCGACGACGCGGGTGAGGACCTCGCGCGAGTAGACGGCGCCGGTCGGGTTGTTCGGGTTGATGATGACGATCGCGCGGGTGCGGTCGCCGATCTTGGCCTCGATGTCGTCCAGGCTCGGCTGCCAGCCGTCGTCCTCGTCGCACAGGTAGTGCACGGGCGTGCCGCCGCAGAGGGAGACCGCGGCCGTCCACAGCGGGTAGTCGGGCGTGGGGATGAGGACCTCGTCGCCGTCGTTGAGCAGCGCCTGCAGGGTCATGACGATCAGCTCGGACACGCCGTTGCCGAGGTAGACGTCCTCGACGTCGATGTCGGTGACGCCGTTGTCCTCGAAGCGCTGCACGATGGCGCGGCGCGCGGGGAGGATGCCCTTGGAGTCGCTGTAGCCGTGCGCGTCCGGCAGGTTGCGGACCATGTCCTGGAGCAGCTCGGGCGGGGCCTCGAACCCGAACGGGGCCGGGTTGCCGATGTGCAGCTTGAGGATGTTGTTGCCCTGGGCCTCCAGCTGCTTGGCGCGCTTGAGCACGGGCCCGCGGATGTCGTAGCAGACGTTGGTGAGCTTCCCCGACTGGTTGACCTGCATGGATTTACCTTATCCGCGGCCCGCGCCCGCAATCCCCGTTCCCCCCGGCGTGGCGGGAGGAACGGGGACGGCGCGCGTCACGGCGCGGAGATCGCGGACAGGATCGCCAGCCGCGCCGCGCGCCGCGCGGGGCGGATCGCGGCGAGCGCCCCCGCCACCGCGCCGACCAGCGCGATGACCGCCAGCTGGACGGCGGGCGGGGCGAACGGGTTGCCGAGGGCGCTGCCCAGCCCCCAGCCGAGGAACAGCCCGAGCCCGATCCCGCCGGCGGTGCCGAACAGCGCGACGATCAGCGACTCCCAGCGGACCATCGACCTGATCTGCGGCCGGGTCGCGCCGACCGCGCGCAGCAGCCCGAGTTCGCGGGTCCGTTCGTGGACGGCGAGCGACAGCGTGTTGGCGATGCCGAGCAGCGCGACGACGATGGCGAGGATCAGCATCCCGTAGACGACGGTGATGAACCCCTGCTGCTCCTCCGTCTGCGAGGCGACGAAGTCGTCCCGCGTCTGGACCTCTGGGGCGCCGTACGCCGCGCTCAGCCGGGTCAGGGCGCGGGTAGCGGCGGCGGCCGACGCGCCTGGGCGAAGCTCGACGAACGCCCTCGTGTCCAAGGGCTGCCTGGTGTGGGCGTCCCATACGGTGCGCGGCACGAGGTAGTCGCCGGTCAGGTCGGTGTTCTCGTAGACGGCGCCTACGGTGAGCTGCTGGGACGTGCCGTCGGCGAACGTCACGCCCACCTGCGAACCGGCGCGCCAGCCCTTGTCGTCGGCGACGCTCTTCGACACCGCGAACGTACCGGCGTCCTTCATGGCGCCCTGGGTGACGTCCAGGTCGAGGACGCGGCCGAGGGCGGACGGGTCGGCGACGCTGACGGTCGACGGGTCGCCGTCCACCCGCATGCTGCCGGTCCCGGCCCCGGCGATCTCCCGGACCTCGGGCAGCCGCGCGGCGTCCTGCACGAGCCGGGTGCTGAACCCGCCGGTCTCGTTGTTGCCGGCGTTGACGACGAGCGACCCCTTGAACGATCCGGCGACGCTGTTCTCCAGGGACGCGCCCAGCGACCCGATGAACACCGTCATCAGCGAGACGACGCCGACGCCGATCATCAGCGCGGTCGCGGCGCCGGCGGTGCGGGCCGGGCTGCGGGACGCGTTGTCGCGGGCGAGCCGGCCCGGGACGCCGCGCAGCCGCGCCGCGGGGCCGCCGATGAGGGCCGCCACCGGGCGGGCGGCGACCGGCCCGAGCACGACCATCGCCGCGACGGTGACCACCGCGCCCGCGGCCGCCATCGCCATCTGCTCGGTGACCGCGCCGAACACGACGGTCCCGGCGGCGACGGCGGCGAAGACGCCGCCGACGATGATCCGGGTGTCGGTCGGCCGGGACGCCTCGGCCGCGACCTCGCGCAGCGCCGCCAGCGGCGGCGTCCGGGACGCCTTCAGCGCGGGCCCGAGCGCCGCGACCAGGGTCACCACCAGGCCGACCGGCACCGCGATGAGGATCGAGGTGGCGGCGACGGAGAGGCCCTCCACCGCGATTCCGATCCGGAACTGCATGAACAGCCACCGGAGCAGGGCGGCGAAGCCGAGCCCGCCGACGAGCCCGGCGAGGGTGGCGGCGCCGCCGACGACGAGCGCCTCGAACCCGACGATCGCGACGACCTGCCGGCGCCCGGCGCCGAGGGCGCGCAGCAGCGCCGACTCGCGGGTCCGCTGCGCCATCGTGATCGCGAACGTGTTGTGGATGGAGAACGCGGCGACGAGCAGCGCGACCCCGCCGAACGCGGCCAGCACGATCCGGAACACCCGCAGGAAGCCGCTCTCGACGAGGCTCATGCCCTCCTCGACCTGTGCCTTGTTGGTGACGGCCTCCACCCCGGCGGGCAGGACCGGCTTGATGCGGGACGCCAGTTCGGCCTGGCTGACGCCGTCCTCGGCGCGGACGGCGACGCCGCCGACGCGGTCGGTCCCCTTCGCGACGTACTGGCGGGCGCCCTCCAGCGAGAACGCCGTGAACGACGTCTCGCCGAACGCGTCCTCGTCACCGAACTTGCTGATGCCGACGACGGTCACCGGGACCTTCTGCGGGGTGAGCACCGCCGTGCGGTCGCCGACCTTGAGGTCTCCCTGGTCGGCGAACATCTTGTTGACGACGACCTCGTTGGGCGCTCGCGGGGCACGTCCGGAAACGAGGTGGTACGGGTTGAGTTCGGGGTCGGTCACCCAGTTGCCGGCCGTCCGCGGGCCGCGCGACTGGATCGTGGTGCCGTCCTTGGCGAGCAGCTGACCCGACCCTTGGATGGTGGGCTCGGCGTTGGCGACGCCGTCCACCTGGCGCACCGTGTCCACAAGGGACGCGTCGATCTCCCCGCGCGCGCCCCACGGCGCGTCGCTCACCTTGGTCGCGTTCCGCACGGTCACGTCCGTGCTGCCGTACGCCTTGGAGAAGTAGCCGTCGATGCTCGCCGCGAGCGTGTCGCCGAGGACGAGCGTCCCGGTAAGGAACGTCACGCCGAGGAAGACCGCCACCAGGGAGCCGACCAGTCGGCGTTTGCGTCCCCACAATTCTTTGAAGACGAGCCCGGTCATGAGTGGTCTCCCAGCCCTCGCATGCGGTCCAGCACCCGGTCGGGCGTGGGGGCGTCCATGACGTCGACGATGCGGCCGTCGGCGAGGAACACGACCGCGTCGGCGTGGCCCGCGGCGACCGGGTCGTGCGTGACCATCGCGACGGTCTGGCCGAGGTCGTCCACGGCGTTGCGGAGCAGCGCCAGCACCTCGGCGCCGGTGCGGGAGTCAAGGTTGCCGGTCGGCTCGTCCGCGAACACGATCTGCGGACGGGTGACGAGCGCGCGCGCCAGGGCGACACGCTGCTGCTGCCCGCCCGACATCTCCGAAGGCCGGTGCGACAGCCTGTCCCCCAGCTTCAGGACGCGGACGACGGTGTCCAGCCACTCCCCGTCCGGGCTCGTCCCCGCCAGCGTGAGCGGGAGCAGGATGTTGTCGCGCGCCGTGAGGGTCGGGATCAGGTTGAACGCCTGGAACACGAACCCGATGCGCTCGCGGCGGAGCTTGGTGAGCCGCCGGTCCGACAGCGCCCCGAGCTCCTGGCCGCCCACGTAGACCTTGCCGGACGTCGCGTCCTCCAGCCCTGCCACGCAGTGCATGAGCGTGGACTTGCCGGCGCCGGACGGGCCCATGATGGCGGTGAACCGCCCGTCCGGGAACTCGATGGTGACGTCGTCGAGCGCGCGCACCGCCATGTCACCGGACCCGTACACCTTGCCGAGGTGCTCGGTCCGGGCGCCGCCGTCGACTTCGCCGACCGTTCGTCTTGCCTCTGCTGCGTTTCCCATGCCGGGATCGTGGCCGCGCGCCATGCCGCCCGTCGTCGGGCGAGGAGAGGCACCCGCGCTGCTCCCCCGGACGCACCCGGCCCCGCCCCGGCTACCTCCGCCGCGGTATCCGCCCGCGGCGTCCGCCCGCTCCCGCCGCGAAGATCAATAAGACGCGATGTCCAATTGTGATGCGGGCAACATACATGCAGGCTTGCTTGCTTGTATCCGCGCTCGTACCTTCGAGCCATGGCAGTAAGCAGCCGCCGACGACACCGGCACGGCTCCTCCAGCCGCCGCACGCAGGAGGAACGCCGGTCGCGCACCCAGGCCCGGCTCCTGGAGGCGACCATGGAGTGCCTGGTCGACCTCGGCTGGTCCGGGACGTCCACCACGGAAGTGGCCCGCCGCGCGGGCGTGTCGCGCGGCGCGCAGCAGCACCACTACCCGACGAAGATGGTCCTCGTCGCGGCGGCGCTGGAGCACCTCCTGGAGGCGCAGCGCCTGGCGTACGAGACGGCGTTCGCCGTACTGCCGGCGGAGCGCCGCAACGTCTCGGGCGCCCTCGACCTTCTGTGGGAGGTGTTCCGCGGCCGTCCCGCCAAGGCCCTCATGGAGCTGGCCGTGGCGGCCCGCACCGACGACGAGCTGCGGCCGCTGTGCATCGACCTGAACGAGCGGATCCTCCAGGTGATCCTGGAGACCTTCGAGCGGCTGTTCCCCCAGAACACGCTGCCCCCCGACTTCGCCCCGACGATGCTGCGCGCCCTGTTCGCGATGTTCGTCGGGCTCTCCATACAGAACGCACTGGACGACGACGCCGAAGGCCACCAGGCCGCGGTGCTGCGCCAGGTCAAGGACGTCGCGCAGCTGATCGTCCCGCAGCCGGGGGCGCCGTCGGGCGCGCCCATGCCCGACACCCCCGCACAGGCGTCCGCACCGGACGCACCCGAGCCGGACGCGCCGGACGCGCCCGCGCGGCAATCCGTGTGACCCACTCCGACGACTCCACCCCCCGCACCACCGCCGGCCCGCGATCGGTACGCGCCGGCCGCATCACCCCGAGGGAGCGCCTCACATGCCGAAAGCCCCCACCGAACTCGCCGACGAGGTCCGCGAGCAGGTCAAGGACAAGAAGTCGTACCTCGGCGTCATCGACCGCCTGAACAAGGCGTCGGTGGACAAGCACTGGGAGGCCTACGCCGACATCCCCTGGGACGACCCCGAGTTCACGGTCGACAAGAACGACCCGCGCTGGGTCCTGCCGCCGTTCGACCGGCTCGGCCAGACGGCCTGGTACCAGGCGCAGCCGCCGGAGATCCAGGCGCAGATCGGGCTGTGGCGCGTCGCCACCGCGATGAAGATCGGGCTGCAGTTCGAGAACCTGCTGAAGCGCGGGCTGCTCAACTACGCCTACCGGCTGCCGAACGGCCGGCCCGAGTTCCGGTACGTCTACCACGAGACGACCGAGGAATGTCACCACGGGATGATGTTCCAGGAGTTCGTGAACCGGACGAAGATGCCGATCCGCGGCATGCCGCGCTCGCTCAGCCTCATCGCGCAGGCCGCGCCGTGGATCCCGCTGGTCAGCACCGAGATGTTCTTCGTGTTCGTGCTCGGCGGCGAGGACCCGATCGACTACGTCCAGCGCAAGTCCCTCAAGGGCGGGCACATCAAGCACCCGCTCGAAGAGACCATCATGAAGATCCACATCGCGGAGGAGGCCCGGCACATCTCGTTCGCCCGGCACTACCTCAAGCACCGGGTGCCGAACATGCACCCGATGCGCCGCCGGATCCTCGGCCTGGCCACCCCCGTCGTGCTCGGCGTGATGGCGCGGATCATGCTGTCCCCGCCCGGGCCGATGGTGCGGCACTTCAACATCCCGAAGGACGTCGTCCGCGCCGCCTACCGCAACGACGCGTCGCAGGCGGAGATCTCGAACTCGGTCGGCAAGATCCGCGACCTGATGGCCGAGCTGAACGTGATCGACCCGGTGAACAAGCGGGTGTGGAAGGCGTTCGGCATCTGGGACGAGCCCAAGCAGCGCCGCACGGTCGAATCCGCCAAGGCCGCCTGAGCATGGCGGCGGTTCAGCACCCCGCCGTGGTGACGCCGGCGGCGGGGCCGGGGGGCCCGTACAAGGTCGTCATCGTCGGGACGGGCTTCTCCGGCCTCGGCATGGCGATCGGGCTGAAGAAGGCCGGCGTGCACGACTTCGTCATCCTGGAGAAGGCGGACGAGGTCGGCGGGACGTGGCGGGAGAACACCTACCCCGGCTGCGCGTGCGACATCATGTCGCTGCTGTACTCCTACTCCTTCGAGCCCAAGGCCGACTGGTCGCGGATGTTCCCGAAGCAGGCGGAGCTGCTGCAGTACATCAAGGACATCGTCGACAAGTACGAGCTGGCGCAGCACATCCGGTTCAACGCCGAGGCGACCGGGGCGGAGTACGACGACGCCACCGACACCTGGCAGGTGACCGTCAACGGCGACGAGGTCGTCCGGGGGCGGGCGCTGGTCGCGGGCATGGGCCCGCTGCACCATCCGAGCATCCCCGACCTGCCGGGGCTCGCCTCGTTCGAGGGGGCGACGTTCCACTCCGCGCAGTGGGACCACTCCTACGACCTGACCGGCAAGCGGGTCGCGGTGATCGGGACGGGCGCGTCCGCGATCCAGTTCGTCCCGCAGATCGCGAAGCGGGTCCGGCACCTGACGGTGTTCCAGCGGACGCCGCCGTGGATCCTCCCGAAGCCCGACCGGCCGGTCACCGCGGTGGAGCGGGCGCTGTTCCGGCGCGTCCCGCTCGTCCAGCGCGGCTACCGCAACGGCATCTACCTGATGCAGGAGAGCTTCGTCCTCGGGTTCAAGAACCCGCGGCTGCTCAAGGCGGCCAGTTCCCTCGCCCGGTGGCATCTCGCCCGGCAGGTCCCCGACCGGGACCTGCGCCGCAAGCTCACCCCCGACTACACGATGGGCTGCAAGCGGACGCTGGTGTCGAGCGACTACTACCCGGCGCTGATGCGGCCCAACGTGGAGCTGACCACCGAGGGCATCGCCGAGGTCCGCGAGCACTCGATCGTCACGCGGGACGGCCGCGAGCACGAGGTCGACGCGATCATCTTCGGCACCGGCTTCCACGTCACCGACGCGATGGAGGGCGCGCACATCGTCGGCCGCGGCGGGCTGAAGATCCAGGACGCCTGGAAGGACGGCATCGAGGCGCACCTCGGCGTCGCGGTCGCGGGCTTCCCGAACCTGTTCCTGCTGCTCGGGCCCAACTCCGGGCTCGGCCACAACTCGATGATCTTCATCATCGAGGCGCAGGTCCGCTACGTCCTGCAGGCCCTGGCGATGCTGGACGCGGCGGGCGGCGCGCGGATCTCGGTGAAGCCGTCCGTCCAGGACCGGTTCAACCAGTGGGTGCAGCGCAAGTCGGAGGGGGCCGTCTGGGTCGCCGGCGGCTGCGACAGCTGGTACCTCGACCGCGCCGGCGTCAACCGGGCCGCGTGGCCGGCGTCCACGCTGAACTTCTGGCTGCGGACCCGCCGGCTGGACCCCGGCGACTTCCAGATCGAGCGGGACACCGGGCGCCGGGACGAGCCGGCCGCCTCCGCCTTGTAGCGGCGCGAGTATCGGCGGGCACCGCCCGCCCCCTACAATCCCCCGTAATTGAACATCTCATCCAATTAGCCACCGCGAACCGGGTCGCCCCCATGCGGCCCGGGCCCGCGGTTCATCGAGCGGAGCGCGCAATGAGCATCGCGATCGTGACCGGAGGCGCATCCGGCATCGGCCGTGCGATCGCCACGTCCCTGGTGGCGCGCGGCGACACCGTCGTCGTCAGCGACGTCAACGCCGACGGCGCGGCGAAGGTCGCCGAGAAGCTGAACACCCTCGGCAGGGGCAAGGCGTCCTCCGCCGCCCTCGACGTCACCGACGCCGACGCCGTCGCCGACCTCTACAAAGGCGTCAAGGCCGAGCACGGCCGGCTGGACCTCGTGTTCAACAACGCCGGCATCGCGATCGGCGGGCTGGCCGAGGAGCTCACCCTCGACCACTGGAACCGCGCGATCGACATCAACCTCAAGGGCGTCGTCCACGGCGTCCACGCCGCCTACCCGATCATGCTGGAGCAGGGCTCCGGCCACATCGTGAACACCGCGTCGCTGGCGGGCCTCGTCCCGATGCCGATCGGCATCCCCTACACCGCCACCAAGCACGCCGTCGTCGGCCTCTCCCTCGGCCTGCGCGCCGAGGCCGCCGGACGCGGCGTCAAGGTCAGCGTCGTCTGCCCGTCCTTCGTCGACACCCCGCTGCTGCACAACGTCAACCCGGACCTGCCCGAGACGGCGCTCAGCGGCGACGCGACCGGCGACATCGCCAAGGCGTCCCCGCGCCTCTACACGGCGGAGAAACTGGCCCGCGACATCATGCGCGGCGTCGCGAAGAACCAGGCGCTCATCGTCGCGCCCGCGCACGGCCGGCTCGCCTGGCGCGGCGTCCGCCTCAACCCGGGCGCCGCCGTCCGCGTCGCCCAGCTCGCCGTCGGCCGGATCCGCGCCGGGAAGTGACGGTCAGCCGGGCAGCCGGCGGATGATCAGCAGCGCGACGTCGTCCTCGGCCTGCTCGCGGCCGATCAGCGCCGCCATCACCGCGGCGCCGACGTCCTCGGGCGGGCCCGCCGACACCGCGCGGCGCAGCCGCTCGATGCCGGCGTTCAGCGACGCGTCCCGCCGCTCGATCAGCCCGTCGGTGTAGAAGCACAGCAGCGCGCCCGGCGGGAGCGCGAGCGTCATGGTCTCGCGGGGCATGTCGTCCCCGAGGCCGATGAGGACGTCCGGCTTCGCCTCGACGGGCTGCGCGGGCTCGCCGGGCAGCGCGAGGATGGGCGGGCAGTGCCCGGCCGACGACAGCCGCACCCGCCGCAGGCCGGGGTCGAACACGGCGTACAGCACGGTCGCCGTCGCGTCGGGCTCGAAATGCTGCATCTTCCGGTCGAGCCTGCGCAGCACCTCGGAGGGGTCGGTGCTCTCCAGCGCGTACGCCCGCAGCGCGCTGCGCATCCGCCCCATCACGACGGCGGCGCCGAGCCCGTGCCCCGCGACGTCCCCCATCACGATGCCGATCTCGCCGGACGGGAGCGTGAACACGTCGTACCAGTCGCCGCCGACGCTGGCCTTGCCGGGCCGGTAGCGCGCGGTCAGCTCGGCGCCGGGGATGTCGGGGAGCGCGGCCGGCACGAGGCTGCGCTGCAGCTCCCGCGCGCCGGCGCGCTCGGCGCGGCTCGTGAGCGACTGCACGGCCATCGCGACGCGCGAGGCCGCGAGCCGCAGGAGCTCGATCTCGTCCTCGGTGAACCGGCGCGGGACGAGCGTTCCGACGTGCAGGACGCCGACGAGCGAGCCGCCGCCGATGAGCGGCACGCCGAGCAGCGACCGCAGCCCCCGCTGCACGAGCAGCGGATTGAACACGCCCGCGGTCGGCACGTCCGCGATGTAGACGGCCTGCCGCTCCGCGGCGACGCGCCCGGCGAACCCCTGCCCGACCGGGACGTGCGCCGCCTGGCTGACCTCCTCCTCTATGCCCTTCGCGGCCGTCGCCACGAGAAACCGCGCCTGCCGGTCGAGCAGCAGCACGACGGCGGTGTCGACGTTCAGGATCCGGCGCAGCCGGTCGAGCAGCGTGTCGAGGAACTCGTCCACGTCCATATGGGCGAACGCCTCATCGGTGATCGCCCGGATCCGCTCCAGCTCGCGGGCGGCCCGGTCCCCGGTGCCCGCTGAGTTCTCCAACATTCCACCCATATGTTCGTTAGTTGATGTTCTGCAACTATTACCCGAGCTCTGCGGACCGATCCAGAGGGTGACGCAGATCACGGCGGCGCCCTCCGCGCGACGGCCGACATAGGCTGGACGCCATGGAACGCATCCTGGTCAGCTCGTGCCTGGCGGGGCGGCGCGTCCGCTACGACGGCGCGGCTAAGCCGGTCGGGGGCGACCTCTTCCACCAGTGGCGGACGGAAGGCCGCCTGATCCCATTCTGCCCCGAAGTATCAGGCGGATTGCCCGTACCCCGCCCGCCCGCCGAGATCGTCGGCGGCGACGGAGCCGACGTCCTCGACGGCACGGCCCGCATCCTCACCGGCGGCGGCGAGGACGTGACCGAGGAGTTCCTCCGCGGCGCCCGCCTCGCCCTGGAGACCGCCCGCCGCTCCGGCGCCCGCATCGCCCTGCTCAAGGAGGGCAGCCCCTCCTGCGGCAGCCACCGGATCTACGACGGCACCTTCACGGGCGCGCACCACCCCGGCACGGGCGTGACGACCGCCCTGCTCCAGCGCGCCGGCATCGAGGTCTTCAGCGAGGACGACCTGGAAGCCGTCCAGGTCCACCTGACAGCTCTGGAAGCCTGACCCCCTCCACCCCGCCCTCCCGCATCCCGTCACCCATCAGCCGCATGCCCTCGGCCCGGCGGCGAGTTCGGTCAAGCCAGCCGACTCCCATCACGCACACGCACACGGCGGCAGTGAAGGATTCGATGAAGTGGATCTATCCGGCCACGGCCATCGACGCGGCGGGTGCCGTCCTCCCCGGAATGTTGGAGCGCGGAACCGGGGGGCTGCTGTGGGCCGGCGGCCTCAGCTCCGTCCTGCCGATGCGATGCTCGGCGGGGCCTGGCCGTCTCCGCTGCGGCGCATCAGCAACGGGCCAAGGGGCATCGACCGATGACCACCGCAAGGAGGGCCGGATTCGTTCATCCCGGCCGATGCCCAGGCCCGTCCGTCCAACGGCTCGGCTTACCGCCTTTCCAGTCGGCTCAGATCTCGTTCACCCGCGCCTTGACCGCCTCAAGGAACGTCGCCCAGTGCTCCGCATCCAGGACGAGCACGGCTCCGGCCGGTGCCTTGCTGTCCCGGATCCCGATGCCGGGCCGCAGGCGGGCGACCTCGACACAGTTGCTCGAACCGTTGCTCCGGGAGCTCTTGCGCCACGTGGCGCCATCGCGCGCCGCACGAACCCGATCCATTGACCCTCCTTGGTTGCCGGACCCCTACCCTCATTAAACAAACCATTCAGAAGTGGGGGTTTAGGACGTCCTGAAGTCGATCAATGGTATGACCGCTTGGTCACGATGATCGTGGGCGAGGAGCGTCGGCCCCGGCCTAGAAGGGATGGCATGAGCGACCGGTCGAGCACGCATCTCCTCGAAATCGGAGCCGAGGTGGTGGTCAAGCGCTACCGGTCGTGGGAGTACAGGCAACCGGAGCGGGAGTGGACCGCTCTGAGGCTGCTCGACGAGCATGTCCCCGGAACAGCACCAATGCCAGTCTCCGCACTTCCGCCTCGCGCGGGCCGACCCGCCGAGTTGCTCCAGCAGGTGAGGGGATGGTGTGCGGAGGGTTCGAGCCTCGATGCTTCCCCAATGGCCGCCAAGGCACTGACCGAAGGCTCGCAATGGCTCCAACACCCGGATCTCGCCGACCGACTAGCTCAGCCGGGAACGCCGGTGTTCGGGACCGGGGACGGGAATCTCGCCAATTACCTGTGGGACGGCTCCGAGGCGCGCCTGGTCGATTTCGAGTACTCCGGCCTCAGCGACCGCGCGTACGAGCTGGCGGAGATGACCGAGCACATCTCGGTACGGCAGCACGGCGGAACCGCCCTCGTTCGAGTGTTGGAGGAGGTGGCATCGGAGGAGCCCGGGTCTTCGAGGTTCACCGATTGCCGGCGGCTGCACGCGCTCTTCTGGCTGCTCCGAATCCTGGGCAGCGACCAAGGCCGCTCGCCGGACGGATCGCCCATCCTCGCCTCCCAGGCGACGAGAGTCCTCGAACTGCTGGGCCGAGAAATGAGAAAGGCCCCGCCGAAAACGGCGGGGCCTTCCTGCAATATGAGTCCGGCGGCGTCCTACTCTCCCACACGGTCTCCCATGCAGTACCATCGGCGCTGAAGGGCTTAACTTCCGGGTTCGGGATGGGACCGGGTGTTT
>NZ_JBFARO010000077.1:0-36836 GCF_040677125.1 Actinomadura sp. NPDC049382 | reverse complement strand
ACGGCGTCGCCGTGCGGGTCCTGGTCGGCGTCGAGCGCGTCGGCGGCCGACGCCGCCTCGGCCAGCGCGACGGCGGCGCGGGCGGAGGTGTCGCCGCCCGCGTGCTCGCGCGCCTCGCCGATCAGCGCGCGCGTCTCCGCCGGGGACGGCGGCCGGACGAACGCGCCCGCGAACCGGTACGCGGTGGTCGCGGCGGTCGCCAGGTCGGCGGCGGCGCGGGCGGCGTCCCCGGCGGTGCGGGCGGCGTCGGCGGCGGCGCGGTGCAGGCGGTACATGTCGTCGCCGTGCATGCGGCACCCGGCGACGGCGGCGGCGTCCCGGAGCATCGCCGCCGCGGCCGCCGGGTCGGCGGCGAGCCCGGCGGCCTGCTCGTACCGCTGCTGGGACTCCCCCACCAGGTTCCTGGTGAAGGCGAGCTCCGCCAGCCGCCGCGCGAGGGCGTGCGCGTCCGCGCGGTGCTCCGGCTCGCCGGCCGCCCAGGCGAGGGCGGCGCGGAGGTCGTCGGCGAGGGCGTCGAACCGGGGCCGCCAGTCCGCTCCGGCGGCGAGGCCGGCGGCACCGGCCAGGCACCAGCGCAGGTGCCGGGCGCGGGTCTCGGCCAGCTCGCCGGCCTCGGCGAGCCGCTCGGCCCCGTACTGGCGGATCGTCTCCAGTGCCCGGTACTCGGTCGCGCCCGCGGACGCCCGCACGGCCAGCAGGCTCTGCTCGGCGAGGCGGGCCAGCCCGTCGGCGGCGGCGCCCTCCCCCGCCCCGGCCACCTCGGCGGCCGCGGCGGCGGTGAACGGCGCGGCGAACACCGACACGCGGCGCAGCAGCTCCCGGTCGGCCGGTTCCAGCAGGGCGTGGCTCCAGTCGACCGCCGCCCGCACCGAGCGGTGCCGGTCGTCGGCGCGCGAGCCGCCGGTGAGCATCCGCAGCGGGTGGGACAGCGCGGCGGTGAGGCCGTCCAGCCCGAGTGTGGGGTAGCGGGCCGCGGCCAGCTCGATCGCCAGCGGCATGCCGTCCAGCCGCTCGCAGATGGAGCGGACGTGGTCGTGCAGGGGCGGGTCCAGCGGCCAGCCGATCGCCGTCGCGCGCTCCATGAACAGCGCGACCGCGTCCGGCTCGCCGGCGGCGGACAGCGACAGCGGCGGGACGGGGTACACCCGCTCGAACGGCACCATCAGCCGGGCGCGGCTCGTCGCGAGCACCGTCACCCGGGGGCACGCGGCGAGCAGGTTCTCCAGGAACGGCGCCACGCCGTCCCGCACCTGCTCGCAGTTGTCCAGGACGAGCAGGACGTGCCGGTCGGCCAGCGCGGCGGCCACCGAGGCGGCCATGCCGCGGCCGGGCTGCTCGCCCAGGCCGAGCGCGGCGGCGACCGCGTCCGCGACCATGCCCGGGTCGGTGACCGGCACCAGGTCGACGAACCACACCCCGTCCGCGAACGCGCCGGCCGCGTCCGCCGCCACCGCCAGCGCGAGCCGCGTCTTGCCCACCCCGCCGGGGCCGGCCGCGGTCACCTGCCGGTGCCGCCCGACCAGCTCGGCCAGCGCGGCGCGCTCGGCCGCCCGGCCGACGAACGCGGTCAGCGGGGCGGGCAGGGCGGGCACCGCGGCCGCGGCGCCGGCGGCGCGGCCGCTCGCGGCGGCCCGCGCGGCGAGCGCCCGCCGGTCCGGGACGTCCAGCTTCCGCAGCAGCGACGAGACATGGCTCTCGGCGGTGCGGACGGAGATGAACAGCCGCGCCGCGATCTCGGCGTTGCTCAGGTGCTCCCCGACCAGCTCCAATACCTCGGCTTCTCGGGGTGAGATGTCCACTGTCACGGCCACCGTCCCATTCTGGCGCAGGCCCCACCGTGCATGTTCCGTGCGTGATCCGTGCCGGCGGTCCGTAGGCGGCTCCGTAGTCGGCACGGATGTGGCCGGGGCGGTCCCGGAGCGAGGCTGTGAGTCATGAGCGACTCTTCCAGTCAGGGAATCAAGACCGTCCTGCATCCCGTGAGCGACCTGGCGAAGGCCAAGGCCGTGTACGCCGCCCTGCTCGGCACGGCCCCGCAGACCGACTCGCCGTACTACGTCGGGTTCGAGGTCGGCGGGCAGCACATCGGGCTGGTCCCGGACGGCGGGCCGCAGGGCATGACCTCGCCGGTGGCCTACTGGCACGTCCCGGACATCGAGGCGAAGATCGCCGCGCTGACCGCCGCCGGCGCGACCGTCAAGGAGGCCCCGCACGACGTCGGCGCCGGGCGGCTGGTCGCCACCGTCACCGACCCGGACGGCAACGTCCTCGGCCTGATCCAGGACCGCTGAGCCCGGCCCCACGCCGCACGACGACGAACCCCTCACCAGAAAGAAGCGTCATGAACTCGTTCGAATCCATCACCCTCGAAGTCGCCGACCCCGCCACCGCGGCGGACTTCTACGCGGCCCTCGGCCTCTCCTCCCACGTGGACGTCCGCGCCTCGGACGACCCGAGCACCGGCTTCCGCGGCTTCGCGCTCTCGCTCGTCGCGTCCCAGCCCGGCAACGTGGACGCGCTCATCGCCGCCGCCGTCGGCGCGGGCGCCGCCGTGCTGCAGCCCGCCGCGAAGTCCTTCTGGGGCTACGGCGGCGTCGTCCAGGCCCCGGACGGGACGGTCTGCAAGATCGCGTCCTCCAAGAAGAAGGACTCCGCGCCCGCCGCGCCGGAGTTCGAGCAGATCACGCTGCTGCTGGGCGTCGCGGACGTCAAGGCGAGCAAGCGCTACTACACCGGCCGCGGCCTCGCCGTCGCCAAGAGCTTCGGCGGCAAGTACGCCGAGTTCGACGCCTCGGAGTCGTCCGTCACGCTGGCGCTGTACCCGCGCCGCGCCCTCGCCAAGGACATCGGCCTCGCCCTGGAGGGCACCGGCTCCCACCGGCTCGTCCTGGTCGGCGGCGGCGAGGCCGCCACCGACCCGGACGGCTTCGTGTGGGAGCCCGCGCCCGCCCGGAGCCGGGCCTGAGCCGTCCCGGCCGGTCAGCGGCGGAGCGAGACGCGGACGTCGCCGCCGTCCGGCCGGACCGCGTCCAGCATCCCGCTCGGGATGCGGAACACCCGGCCGGGCGCCGCGGGCCACGGCAGCCGCCGCTCCGCGAGGGTGCGGCCGTCCTGGACGACCGCGACGCGCGGGAACGGCACGAGCTCGTCCACCCAGGCCAGCAGCCGGCCGCGGGCGGGGCCGCGCCCGCCCGGCCGGTACGTCGACGGGGAGATCCAGCGCAGCGGCTCCGCCGCGACGATCCGGACGGCCTCGCCCGGATCCTCCCCGCCAGCCAGGTGGTCGAGGACGCTCCGCGCCACGTGCGCGCCGTCGAGGGCCGCGATGTCCGCGGTGTCCACGGGGTGCAGCAGGTTCCCGGCGGCGAAGACCCCCGGGCGGCTGGTGCGCAGCGCGCCGTCGACGGCCGGGCCGAGCGTGCCGGGGTCGAGGTCGAGGCCGGCGGAGCGGGCCAGCTCGTTGTCGGGGATCCAGTCCCCGGTGAACACGACCGTGTCGCAGGGCACGACGTGCCGCCGGCCGGTGTCGACGTCCTCGATCTGGACGGCCTCGACGCGGCGCTTGCCGATGATCCGGGTGACGCGGGTGCGGGTGCGCAGCGGCACCCGCAGGCCGAGCCAGCCCGCGACGGGGAGCGCCGCGTACGCCTCGCCGTGCGGCCGCTCCGAGGTCATGAGGACGGTGCGGCAGCCCGCCTCCCGCAGGGTCAGCACGGCCGACCAGCTGACCAGCTCGCTGCCGACGACGACCGCGCGCAGCCCCGGGCGGCCGTGCCGCAGGTGCACCAGGTTCTGCAGGTGGCCGGTGGTGAAGACGCCGTCCGGGCGGTCCCCCGGCACGAGCCGCGCCGTCCGCGGCCGCTCCCGGGCGCCCGTCGCCAGCACCACCGCCCCGGCGCGGACCTCGTACAGGCCGTCCGGCGCGGTGACCTCCAGGGCCCCGTCGGCGGACCAGCCGGTCACCATGGCGCCGGTGCGGACGTCGGCGCCCGCGCGCTCGGCGCCGGCCGCCATCCGGCGGGCGTACTCCGGGCCGGTCAGGACCCGGTGGAGGTCGCGGACGCCGAACCCGGTGTGGGCGCAGTGCCGCGGGATGCCGCCGGCGTGCTGCTCGCGTTCGAGGACGAGCGGCCGGCCGGGAACCGCCCCCGCGAGCTCCCGGGCGGCCCGCAGCCCCGCCGGGCCGCCGCCGACGATGGCCACCGCGGGTGTCAGCCGGGTGCGCGTCGTGCTCATCGTTCGCCTTTCTCGTCGGTGTCCCCGCCGGCGGTGCGCAGCGCGTGCTCCAGCATCCCGGTGACGTTCGCGCCGCAGTAGAAGCCCTGGCAGCGCCCGTTCATGGCGCGGGTGCGGCGGCGGAGCCCGTCCAGGTCGCGCGGCGGGATCGTGCTCGCGAACGCGTCGCGGATCTCGCCGCGGCTGACCCGCTCGCAGAAGCAGGTGATCGTGCCGTACTCCGGGTCGTCCGCGATGCGCTCCGCGTCGGCGTAGGGGCGCGGGAACGCCTCGCCGATGTTGGGCATGCGCGGCGGCTCGGGCAGGTCGGTGCGCTCCTCCAGGTCCAGGCCCGCCTCGCGGAGGAGGCCCAGCAGGTGTTCGGCGACCGCCATGCTGGACGTCAGCCCGGTGGAGCGGATGCCGCCCGCGACCGCGTAGCGCTGCTCCGCGTCCACCTCGATCGTGTAGTCGGAGACGTCGCTGGCCGCGCGGAGGCCCGCGTAGGAGGCGGTGACCTCCTCCTCCAGCAGCCGCGGCATGATCCGCTTGCCGCGCTCCAGCAGGAACGCGTAGCCGTCCCCGGTGGTCGAGGTGTCGGCGCGGTCGGTCATGTCCTCGGCGGTCGGGCCGAGCATGACGTTGCCGTAGATCGTCGGGCTGATCAGCACGCCCTTGCCGAGCTTGGACGGCACCGGCAGCACGATGCGGTCCACCAGCGGCCGGGCCTGCTTGTCGTAGACGAGCAGCTGGCCGCGGCGCGGGTGCAGGTGGAACCGGTCGTGGCCGAACCGGGCGTCCAGCACGTCGCCGCCGAGCCCGGCCGCGTTGACGACCCACCGGGCCCGGACGTCGCCGCCGCTCGTGTGCAGAACGGTCTCGTCCGCCTTCGGAGTGACGGACTCGACGCGGTGCGACCGCAGCAGCCGCGCGCCGCGCCGGACCGCGTCGGTGGCCAGCGCGAGCGTGGTCGTCCAGGTGCAGATGATGGACTCGCCCGGCACCGTCAGCCCGCCGAGGGCGCCGGGACCGAGCGCCGGCACCTGCCGGTACACCTCGTCCGGGCCGACGATCTCGCTCTCGGTGTAGCCGTTGCGCTCCGCCTTCTCCTTCAGGCCGGGCAGCGCGGCGAGCTGCTCGTCGTCCCAGGCGACGAGCAGCGCCCCGGTCGGCTCGTAGGGGATGCCGGTGCGGTCGGCGTAGTCCTGGAGCAGCCCGTAGCCCCGGGCGACGAGGCGCGCCTCCAGGGTGCCGGGCGCGGCGTCGAAGCCGGTGTGCAGGATGGCCGTGTTCGCCTTGCTGGTGCCGTCGCCGACGTCGTCCCGCGCCTCCAGCAGGACGACGTCGAGCCGGTGCCCGGCCAGGACGCGGGCGATCGCCGAGCCGACGACGCCCGCGCCGATCACCGCGACGTCGGCGACGCGCCCGGGTTCCGGCGCGGTCTGCGCTGTGCTCACTCCTTCTCCTTCTTCGCGATCGCGCTGCTCTCGACGGCCGCCCGCCACCGGGCCCGGAAGGCGGCCGCCTCGGCGGCGCCGATCCGGGGGGTGTAGGCGGTGTCCGGCGACCAGTCGACGACCGCGTCCGCGAGGGGCAGCGCCGGGTCGAGGGCGCTGCGCGCGAACGCGACGGCGCCGAGCGCCGTGGCGTGCTCGGACGGGTACACGTCGACCTGGGTCTGCAGCAGGTCGGCGACGGCCTGCATCAGGACCCGGCTGCGGGTGAGGCCGCCGTCGACGCGCAGCCGCGGCAGGGCGGCGCCGGTGTCGCGGGCCGTGCAGTCCGCGAGCTCGGCGACCTGGGCGGCGATGCCGTCCAGCACCGCCTTGACCAGGTGCCCGGCGGTGGTGGACAGCGTCATGCCGGTGAACGAGGCGGTCGCGTCCGGCGCCCACCACGGTGCCGACAGGCCGGCCAGCGCCGGCACGCACAGCACCCCGTCGGCGTCCGGCGCGGTGACCGTGTCGAGTTCCGGCGCGCCGCCGACCAAACCGAGGTCGCGCAGCCACCGCACCGCCGAGGCGGCGGTGGGGACCTGCCCGTCCAGGCAGTAGGACGTCTGGCCGCGCGCCTGCCACGCCACCGACGCGGCCAGCCCCGCCCCGGACCGGACGGGCGTCGTGCCCATGTTGGCGAGCAGGAAGGCCCCGGTGCCGAACGTGCACTTGGCCTCGCCCGGCTCCAGGCAGCGCTGCGCCAGCAGCGCCGCCTGCTGGTCGACGACCAGACCGCCCACCGGGGCCCGGCCGCCGAACGCCGTCGTCTCGCCGACGATCTCGTCGCAGGCGGCGATGCGCGGCAGCCGCTCGCCGCCGAGCCCGAACACCTCCAGCAGCTCGGGGCTCCACGCGGCCGTGTCGAGGTCGGTGAGCAGCGAGCGGGACGCGGTCGCCGCGTCGGTGACGAACTCGCCGGTGAGCCGGTGCAGCAGCCAGGTGTCGGACGTCGTGACGACGCCGTCGCCGGTGAGCCGGTCCCGGATCCAGCGCATCTTCGGCGCGGAGAAGTACGGGTCGAGCACCAGCCCGGTGCGCTCGGCCACCAGGTCCGCCCACTCCGCGCGCTCGGCGCAGATCCCCGCGGACCTGCGGTCCTGCCACACGATCGCGGGCGTCAGCGGCTCGCCGGTGGCGGGGTCCCAGGCCAGGACGGTCTCGCCCTGGTTGGCCAGGGTCACGCCGTCGATCCGGGCCCCCGCCTCGGCGACGGCGCGCCGGCCGGACTCCAGCACCGAGTCGAGCAGCTCCGCCGGGTCCTGCTCGACCCCGCCGCCGGACAGGTAGCGGGGGTGCACCGGCAGCTCCACCACGCTCAGGACGCGGTCGGAGCCGTCCACGACCATGGCCTTCGTGCCCGAGGTGCCCTGGTCGACGGCCAGCACGGTGGTCATGGACGGCCCCCGGCGGACTCGTTCGGCCGGGGCGCGTCGTCGTCCAGAACCTTGTCGATGTCGTGCATGTCGGGCATGGTGAGCCCCTTGGTGCCGTGCCTGATGAGCAGGTAGGCCAAGTACACCGCGCCGATCGCCGACATGACCGCGACGTAGCGCCACGGCTCGGCGAAGGACGCGTCACGGAAGATCATCAGCTCGTAGGCCAGCCAGCAGACGGCCACCACCAGCACCGGGACCTCCCAGCGGCCGAGCTGGAAGCCCTTGGACGGCGGCAGGCTGCGCCGCTTGGCCAGGTACAGCGCCACCGTCGCCGCGTAGATGATCGCGGGCAGCAGGGTCGCCGCCGAGAACAGCGAGAACAGCGCCTGGGTGGACCGGGCGAACAGCGCGAGCAGGACCTGCGCGACCGCGAACATCAGCACGGCGGCGTTCAGCGGGGTGCCGGTCGAGGGGTTGATGCGGCGCAGCACCTGCCAGCCGGGGAAGCGCTTGTCGCGCGCCATCGCCCACACCAGCCGGGCCCCGCTCAGCAGGATGACCAGGCCGCAGGAGAAGATCGAGATCACGACGAGCACCAGCAGGCCCTTGCCCACGTAGGAGCCGAGCACGCGGGTGATGACGTCCGCGACCGGGGTGTCGGACTTCGCCAGCGCGGACGGGTTCTCCGCCAGCGCGGTGACCGCCACGAGGAACAGCATGCCGAGCACGCCGAGGCCGAGCACGGCCTGCGCCATCGCCTTCGGCACCACGCGCGCGGGGTCCTTGGTCTCCTCGGCGAGGTTCGCCGCCGACTCGAAGCCGACGATGGTGAACGCGCCGAGCAGGAAGCCGAGCGCCCACGGGCCGACCGAGGTCGCCCCGCCGAGCGAGAAGTAGCCGTCGCTCGGGACGTCGCCCTTGCTGAACAGGGTGCCGAAGTCGAGGTCGCCGGTGAAGGCGCCGACGGCGAACAGCAGCACGGTCAGCGAGACCATGCCGATCAGCTGGATGGTGACCGCGACGGTGTTGACCCGCTGCGTGGCCCGGGTGGACAGCGCCACCAGGATCGCCTGGAGGAGCACCACCACGGCGGTGATGACCCAGGCGTTCTGGCTGGTGCCCTCGTACTGGAACAGCACCGGCAGGATCGTCGCGGCGATGGTGTAGTCGACGGCGCACACCACGACCGCGAGGAAGGTGAACGAGATCCAGCCCATGATCCAGCCCAGCACCGGGTTGGCCAGGCGGGACGTCCACTGGTAGGCGTAGCCGCTCACCGGGATCCGGGCCGCGAGGGCGCCGAAGATCAGGGCCACGCACAGCTGGCCGACCACGACGACCGGCCACGTCCAGATGCCCATCGGGCCGGAGCTCTGCAGCACCGAGCCGTAGGCGGTGAAGATGCCGGTCGCGATCGACACGAACCCGAACGCCACCGCGAAGGAGGCGTACCAGCCCAGCTCGCGCTTGACCTCCTGCGCGTAGCCGAACTCCGAGAGGCCGTCGCCGGACCCGCTGCCGGCCGGGGATCCCGGCGCCGCCGCGGGCGGCGGCATGGAAGAATCGGCCATTGATCGTCTCCTTGCACGTGTCATGAGGAATGGGCGATCGGGCCGGGTGACGTGGCAGCGTCGCCCGGCCACCGTGAACTCACCCGGCGGCCACGATGAGGCCGCCGGACTCCTCCAGGGCCTCGCGCAGCGCCGGGGACGGCGTCTTGTCGGTGATCACTTCGTCGAACGCGTCGAGCCCGCACACGCGGTGCGCGGCGACGCGGCCGAGCTTGCGGGAGTCCGCGAGCACGTACGAGCGGACGGTGTTCGCGATCATCACGCGGCGGGTCGCGACCTCGTCCAGGTGGTAGTCGGTCAGTCCGGCCGAGGCGTCCACCCCGCCGGAGCCGAGGAAGGCCACGTCGGCGTTCAGGTCGGCGAAGAACTGGGCGGTGCCGGCGCCGGAGCAGGCGAGGTCGCCGGGCCGCAGCCGGCCGCCCGCCACCAGCACCTCGACCCGCGGCCGCCCGGCCAGCTCGGCGGCCGCCAGCAGCGAGCACGTCGCGACCACGCCGTGGAAGTCCGGCGGCAGCGCGCGGGCCACCTCCAGCGCGGTGGTGCCCACGTCGATGATGACGGTCTGCCCCGGCCGGACCAGCGCCGCGGCGGCGCGGCCGATGGCCGCCTTGGCCTCCCGGTCGGCGCCGGCGCGCTCGGCGAACGGCGCCTCCACCCCCGACGAGCCGGCGGCCACGCTGGTCGCGCCGCCGTGCACCCGCACGAGCTCCCCGCGGCGCTCCAGCACCATCAGGTCGCGGCGGACCGTCTCGGCCGACACCCCGAGCAGGACGGCGAGCTCCTCGGTCCGCACCACGGACCGGTCGCGGAGCGCGTCGCCGATCCGGCGGTGCCGCTCAGGCGCGAGCACGGCCGCTGCCCGACTTTGTGGAAGATTGACCGAACATATGGAGAATTCTGCATAAGTTTGGACTTTTGTCAAGACAGCCCAGGTCAGCGCCGTGGTAGCGGGCCGGAAGGGGCCGGCGGCGGCGTCGCATGAGAGCGGCCGGGCACCGCGACGGTGGTCGCGGCGCCCGGCCGGGCGTCCCTCTCCGGTTCAGGCCAGCACGCAGTGGGTGCCGCTGAAGATCGTCGGCATGCACTTGTTGCAGTGGATGCACAGCGAGCGGGTCTCGGGCTCGTCCCGCATGCGGTTGAGCAGGTCGGGCTCGCGCAGGAGCGCGCGGGCCATCGCCACGAACTGGAAGCCCTCGGCCATCGCCAGGTCCATGGTCTCGCGCCGGGTGACGCCGCCCAGCAGGACCAGCGGCATCTTCAGCGCGGCGCGGAACTGCCGGGCGCTGTCCAGCAGGTAGGCCTCCTCATAGGGGTAGCTGCGGATGAACTTCCCGCCCACCAGCTGGACGCCCAGCTTCACCGGCTGAGGCATCGCGGCGGCGAACTCCCGCACCGGCGCGTCGCCCCGGAACAGGTACATCGGGTTGAGCAGGGAACTGCCGGCGGTCAACTCCAAGGCGTCCAGGCCGCCGTCCTGCTCCAGCCACTGCGCCACCCGCAGGCTCTCGTCCAGCCAGAGGCCGCCGGGGACGCCGTCGTCCATGTTCAGCTTGGCCAGGATCGCGATGCGGTCCCCGACGGCGTCGCGGACGGCGCGGGCGATGCCGCGCACGACCTTGGCGCGGTTGGCCAGCGAACCGCCGTACTCGTCCGTGCGCTTGTTGATCTTCGGGCTGAGGAACGAGCTGGCCAGGTAGTTGTGGCCGAAGTGGATCTCCACCGCGTCGAACCCGGCCTCGATCGCCAGCAGCGCGGCGCCGGCGTGCGCCTTGGTGACCCGCTCGATGTCGGCCCCGCTCGCCGCGCGGGTCATCCGCAGCGCCTGCGGGTTGAACGAGCGGGACGGGCCGAGCGAGGGCAGCCCGTTGGACTTGCCGTTGGCGACCGGGCCCGCGTGCCCGATCTGCGCGGAGACCGCGGCGCCCTCGGCGTGCACGGCGTCGGTGAGGCGGCGCAGGCCGGGCAGCGCCTCGGGCCGCATCCAGATCTGGTCGCGCTCCGTGCGGCCCTCGGGGGCCACGGCGCAGTAGGCGACCGTGGACATGCCGACGCCGCCGGCGGCGTGACGGCGGTGGAACTCGACGAGCTCGTCGCCGACCAGCGCGCCCTTGGTCATGCCTTCGAAGGTGGCGGCCTTGATGACGCGGTTGCGCAGTTCGAGGGGGCCGAGCTTGGCCGGTGCGAACACGTCCGGAGTGGTCATGTGCTCTCCAAGGGACAGCGGGTCATGGGTCGTGGGCGGAGCCGGGGCGCATGGCCGTGTCGGCGTCATCGTCCACCTCTTCCTCTCGTCTCTCCACGAGGGGTTTCAATCACCAGTCAATCACTGATTGAAGGGTGCTTGCGCAAGGTGTGGTGGAATGGCCGGATGCCCGACGAGAACGCGTCGACCCGGGAACGCCTGCTGGCCGCGGCCGAGCGGCTCTTCGCCGGCAAGGAACCCGACCAGGTCTCCCTCCGCCTGATCAACGCCGAGGCCGGCCTGAACCCCGGAGCGGTGCACTACCACTTCGGATCCCGGGAGGGGCTCGTCACGGCCCTGCTGGAGCGCGAGCTCATCCCGCTCTGGGCCGACCGCCTGGCGCCGGTCGTCGAGGCATCGGAGCGGCCCGACGCCGACCTCCCGATCGCCGGGCTCGTCGCCGCGATCGTCGAACCGTTCGAGGACCTGATCCGCACCGAGAAGGGCCGGATGCTCTGCCGCCTGCTGGCCCGCACGGCGCTCCCCAACGGGCGGCTGCCGGTCTCCTCCCCCTGGTTCAGCCCGGCCCCGTTCGAGGTGATGCTCTCCCGCGCCATGCCCGAACTGCCGGTCCGCGAGATCTCCGAACGCTGGCGCCTGGCCTTCACCCTCCTGCTGGAGGTCTACGGCCGCGCCGCCACCGACGGCCGGTCCCCGGTCCACCCGGAGACGCTCGTCTCCTTCCTCACCGCCGGACTCACCGCCCCCGCCCGCAGCTGACCGATCTTCTATACGATGCGCGGGACCCCTCCTCGGGAGGCCCGTATGGATTCCGCGTCCCCGGTGGCGGCCGCCCGCTGGGCTCGCGTGGTCGCGGTCGGGGTGAGCTGCGGTTTCGCGTTCGGCGGGTACGTCGGGATCATCAACGCGGAGCAGGGCGGCAAGCCGGCGGC
Organism: Actinomadura sp. NPDC049382; assembly: GCF_040677125.1. Taxonomy (NCBI): domain Bacteria; kingdom Bacillati; phylum Actinomycetota; class Actinomycetes; order Streptosporangiales; family Thermomonosporaceae; genus Actinomadura; species Actinomadura sp. NPDC049382. Next base: position 25,043 of record NZ_JBFARO010000077.1, on the reverse strand, counting down.
GGCCGCGCTGCTGACCGCACTGGTGCTCCTCCACCTGCGCAACTGCATCCGCTGGTCGGACGACGAGCGAGCCCGCGGCTGGCAGTGGGCGCTGGGCGTCCAGGCGGTCCTCACGGCCGCGGGCATGATCTGGTACGCGTCCACCTGGTACGGCAACTCCGGGTTCCTGGCGGCGGCGCTCCTGCTGCTCGTCCGCCGGCGGTGGGCGGCGTGGGGCGGGTTCGCGCTGGTGATCGCGGCGCAGTTCGCCGCCGCGCTGCCGGTCCGGCCGACGGTCGCGGAGGCGGCCTACCTCGCGGTCGGGCACACGGCGTTCGTCGGGATCGCGCTGTACGGGGTCGCCCGGCTCGCCGACCTCATCAGCGACATGCGGCGGACCAGGGACGCGCTCGCGCTGGCCCAGGTCTCGCGCGAGCGGCTGGTCTTCGCCCAGCAGTTGAACGAACGCGTGGGCGTGAGCCTCGAACGGGTCGTCCGTGACGGGGACGCGGCGGACCCGGCGGCGGTCAGGCGGCGGCTGGACGTGGCGCGGGCGGCGCTGAACGAGACGCGGTCGGTGGCGCACGGATACGGGCGCGACCACCTCGCGGGCGCGCCGGTCGCGGACGACCTGACGGCGACCGGGGCGGCGGTGCTCGGGGCCGCGACGCTCTGCCTCATGATCGTGCCCACGGAGCTGAGGCAGTTCCTCCGCGTCGACCTGGGCGCGCTCGAGACGGCGGTGTTCTTCGCGTCGCTCGCCGCGTTCGTGCTGCTGTTCCTGCGCGCCTGCGCTCCGACGCGCCGGCCGCCGTGGACGCTGGTCGTCTTCGTCCCGGCGCTGGGCCCGCTGCTCCTGTTCGACCTGTCGGTGTGGCACGTGGTCCTCTTCCTGCCGGGCCTCGTCCTGGTCGTCGTGCGCGGGTGGGCACGGTGGGTCCTGGCGGTGCCGCTGATCTGCATGGATCCGCTGCTCGTGATCTGGGACGCGCAGCTCGGCGACCCGACGCCGCTGGGCATGGCCTACGAGATCGTGTGGTCGGGCGAGCGGGCGCTGCTCGTGTGCGGGCTGGTCCGCATGGGCGAGCTGGCCCTGCGGGTCAAGGAGGCGCGGGCGGAGCTGGCCAGGACGGCGGTGGCCCGCGAACGGCTCCGGTTCGCGACCGACCTGCACGACCTGCTCGGTCTGGGGCTGTCGGTGGTGGTGCTCAAGAGCGAGCTGGCGCTGCGGCTGCTGGACAGGGACCCCGACCGCGCCCGCGCCGAGCTGTCCGAGGGCCTGGCGGCGGCCCGCCGCGCCCTGGCCGACATGCGGGACGTCGTGGCCGGGCGCGGTGAGATCGAGCTGGCGGCGGAGGCCGAGTCCACGCGCGCGGCGCTCGCGGCCGCCGGCATCGAGGTGTCCGGGACGGTCCAGCCGGTGCCGCTGCCCGCGGAGACCGACACGCTCCTGGCCACCGTCCTGCGCGAAGGCGTCACCAACGTGCTGCGGCACAGCGATGCCGACCGGTGCGAGCTGGCCGTCGAGGCGGTCGCGCGGAGCGTCCGGCTGCGCCTGGTCAACGACGGTGTCCGGGGTCGCGCCGGCGCGCCCGGCGTGGGCTTGGAGAACCTGACGCGCAGGGTGCGTGAGCTGGGCGGGACGCTGACCGCCGGCAAGGACGGGGACGCCTTCAGCCTCGCGGTGGAGGTGCCGCTACAGCCAGCCCTGATCGGTCGCGATGCGGATCGCGTCGATGCGGTTCCTGGCGTTCAGCTTCAGGACGGCCGACGACAGGTAGTTGCGGACGGTGCCCCGGCTCAGTGAGAGCGACCGTGCGATGTCGTCGGCCTCCGCGCCGGTCGCCGACAGCTGGAGCACGTCGGCCTCCCGCGCGGTGAGCGGGCTGTCCGCCCGTTCGAGCTCGGCGAGGGCCAGCTGAGGGTCCACCACCCTCTCCCCCGCGACGGCCTTGCGGATCGCGTCGATGAGGTCGTCGGCCGGCGCGTGCTTGAGCAGGAACGCCGAGATCCCCGCGGACAGGCCCCGGCGCAGATACCCCGGCTTGCCCAGACCCGTCAGGACGACCGTGCGGCAGGCAGGGAGCTTGACGCGGAGTTCGGCGGCGGCGTCCAGACCGTCCATGCCGGGCAGGTCGATGTCGAGCACGGCCACATCGGGGCGGGCCCGAACGGCCGCGTCGACGATCTCGTCTCCGCGCTCGACCGTGGCCACCACCTCGATGTCGTCCTCGAGCCCGAGGACGGTGGTCAGCGTCTCCCGCAGGATCCGGACGTCCTCGGCGACCATCACACGGATCATGTGATTCCTTCACATCGAAGTGCTGAACCCGGCCACTACCGGCGAATTCTCCGGATTGCGAGTCTAATCACGCCGACACCGGCGCACTCAGAACCGGAGGAAACCATGCGAAAGCTCATCGCCTCGACGTACGCCACTCTCGACGGATTCATCGACAACCCCCACGAATGGTCGCTGCAGTACTCCGAGGAGGAGTCCCAGACCTACGCGTTCACCATGACCAAGAACGCCGACGCGCTCCTGCTCGGCCGCGTCACCTACGAGGGAATGGCGCAGGCGTGGCCGAACATGGGCGGCAACCCCTACGCCGACCACGTCAACTCCATGGACAAGTACGTCGTCGCGAGCCAGCCCGTGGACACCTCGTCCTGGAAGCCGACCACGGTCATCGACGGGGCCGACCTCGTCGGCGCGGTGACCGAACTGAAGAAGCGGGACGGCGGCGACATCCTCATCTGGGGCCACGGCCGCCTGACCGACGCCCTCGCCGCCGCCGGGCTGCTCGACGAGCACAAGATCTGGCTCTACCCGGTCATCAAGGGCACCGGCGAGCCGCTGTTCCGCCCGGAAAGCGCCGGAACCGTCGAGCTGGTCGACTCGACCATCTTCCCGAGCGGAGTCGCCGTCCTCACCTACCGTCCGCTCACCGGCTGAACCGACCGGCATCGCCATTCCGGCGAGGAAACGGAAGGCGTGCGGCCACCGGCGCGGCACGCCTTCCGCACCTCCCGGTGCCGGTGCCGAGTACGACAAGCCGCTCAAAGCCCTGTTCTTCCGCCTCCTGCTCGTGACGAGGCGGCGCACTTCGCTCAGATGACGCCCGCTTCGGCGAGCCAGCGCCACAGCTCGTCCTGCGGGACGATCGTGACGCCGAGCTTCTCGGCCTTGCCGGTCTTCGAGGCGCCGACGTTGTCGCCGGCGAGCAGGTAGTCGGTGCCCGCCGAGACCGACGAGACGGCCTTCGCCGCCGCCTGCTCGACCAGGCGGGTGACGTCCGGCCTGCTGATCTTGGCGCCCGAGCGCGGGTCGGTGAACGCCCCGGTGATCACGACGGCCCGGCCCTTGAGCGGCGAGTCGCCCGCGGCCGCCGCGTCGACCGGCCGGTCCTCGGGGAGCACGTCGAGGTTCACGCCGCGCTCCCGCAGCGCCGCGATCTCCGCCAGCACCTCGGGGCGGGCGAAGAAGGCGACGATGCTCTCCGCGACCGCGGGGCCGATGTCGCGGATCGCCACCAGGTCCTCGGCCGTCGCCGCCGCGACGTCCTCGATGCGCTCGTAGCCGGCCAGGCACAGCCGCTTGGCCGTGCCCTCGGACGCCATCGGGATCGCCAGCCCGATCAGCGCCCGCCGCAGCCCGACGCCCTTGGACGCCGCGATGGAGTCGACCATGTTCTTCGCGCTGACCTCGCCCATCCGCTCGTAGCCGAGGAGCTGATCCACCGTCAGGTCGTAGAAGTCGCTGCGCCGCTTGAGCACGCCCTCCTCGGCGAGCTTCTCGATCCAGGTGTCGCCGACGCCCTCCATGTCGGCCGCCTGCCGCGAGGCCCAGTGCATCAGCCGCCGCATCGCCTGGGCCGGGCACTGCAGGTTCACGCACCAGCGCTCCTCGCCGGCGCCGCGGACCTCCAGCTCGGACCCGCACGACGGGCAGTGCACCGGCGGGACGATCTCGACCTCGCTGCCGTCGCGCCGCTCCGGCAGCGAGCGGCCCGCGAACGGGATCACGTCGCCGCGCCGCACGACCGCGACCGTGTCGCCGATCCGCAGGTCGCGCTCGCGGATCAGGCGCGGGTTGTGCAGGGTGATGTTCTCGACCGTGACGCCGCCGACGAACACCGGCGCGACCTTGGCGCGCGGCGGGACGCGGCCGATCTTGCCGACCGGCCACTCGACCGACAGCAGGGTGGTGAGCTTCTCCTCCGGCGGGTACTTGAACGCGATCGCGCCGCGCGGTTCGGCGCTGTTGAAGCCCGCCGCGTCGAACGCCGCCGGCTCGTGCAGGCGGACGACCGCGCCGTCGATGTCGTAGTCCAGCCCGTCGCGGCGGCCGCCGATCTCGTGGATCGCGTCCATCACCTCGGCGGCGTCCGCGCACACGTACTGGGCGACCGGCTCGAAACCCGCCGGGAGGCCGATCGCGGCGCCGTCGCGGTCGGCTCCGAACGCGTAGAAGCGCAGCAGCCGCTTCGCCTGGACCGCCGCCTCGGGGTCCTTCAGCACCAGCGTCCCGGCGGCGCCCGAGCGGGGATTGGTCAGCGTCTTGTCGGGGTGGGCCTCGTTGTAGGCGGCCCAGACCGACCGCAGCATCACGGCCTCGCCGCGGACCTCGACGCGCCCGGGCTCCTCGATCTCCATCGGGAGGCCGGGGATCACGTGCCGCACCTTCTCGGTCACCAGCTCGCCGACCGCGCCGGTGCCGCGCGTGGCGACGTAGTCGAGCCTCCCGCCGGTGTAGACGACGCTGAGCGAGAGCCCGTCGAGCTTCTCCGACACGCGGAAGACCTGGCCGCCGAAGCGCTCGCAGAACGTGCGGATCTGCTCCTCGCTCGTCGCCTTCGCCAGCGAGAGCATCGGGCGCGCGTGGCGCACCGTCGGCCCGGCGAGCTCCGCCGGCGCGTTGACCCTGCCGAGCGGGCTGTCGGCCGGCTCCAGCTCGGGATGCTCGGCGACGAGCGCCGCCAGCTCGTCCTTCAACGCGTCGTAGTCGGCGTCCGGCAACGGGCTGTCACCGGCGCCGTAGTACAGGTCGTTCAGCCGCTTGACCTCGGCGGCCAGCTCAGCGATGCGCTCCTCGACGTCCACACCCCGATTAAACGCGAAGCCACCGACACTATTCACCGCCGATCCTCACCCGCCGTCGCCGCTCCGGCGGTCGTACCTCAGCGGCCCAGGCCGGCGTCGCGGGCGCGGGCCATCGCCTCGGCGCGGTCGGCGACCTGGAGTTTGGCGAAGACGTTCGAGACGTTGTTGCGGACGGTCTTGGGCGACAGGCCGAGGCGCTCGGCGATCGCCGGGTTCGGCAGGCCGAGCGCGATCAGTTCGAGGACGTCGCGCTCGCGGGCCGTCAGCTGCGGGAACGGCTCCCCGGCCGGGCGGGCGACCGCGATCCGGGCGAAGTAGTCCGCCACGCGTCCCGCCAGCGCCGGGCCGAAGATCACCTCGCCGCCCGCGACGGCGGCGACCGCGCGCAGGATCTCCTCCTGGTCGGCGCCCTTCACCAGGTAGCCGCGGGCGCCGGCGAGCATCGCGGCGAACACGCTCTCGTCGTCCTCGTGCATGGTCAGCACGAGGACGCCGGTGTCCGGGTGCGCGGCGAGGATCCGGCGGGTCGCCTCCACGCCGCCGAGCCGCGGCATCTGCAGGTCCATGACGACGACGTCCGGGCGCAGCCGCCCCGCCGTTTCCACGGCGACCGCGCCGTCCGGCGCGGTGCCGACGACCTCGACCTCCCCGGTGGACTCCAGCATCAGCCGCAGCCCGTCGCGGTACACCGGGTGGTCGTCGGCCAGCAGCACCCGCGGCGTCACGGCGCGCTCCCCGCGAACGTCAGCGGCTCGGGCGCGTCGCCGCCGGAGCCCCGACCGAACGGCAGCACGGCGTGCACGCGCGTCCCGCCGCCGGGGCGCGCCGACACCGCGCACCGCCCGCCGAGCTCCTCGGCCCGCTCCCGCATCCCGACCAGCCCGACGCCGACGAGCGCGCCCGGCGGCATGCCCCGGCCGTCGTCCACGACCTCCACCTCCAGCGCCTCCGCGGTCGCCTCCAGCCGGACGTCGCAGTGCGCCGCCCCGGCATGGCGGGAGACGTTCGCCAGTGCCTCGCTCACGATCCGGTACGCCGCCTCCTCCGCCGCGGCCGGCAGCGGCGACAGCCGTCCCGCGCAGCTCAACCGCACCCGCAGGGACCGCCCCTGGAACCGCTCGGCGAGCTGCTCCACCGCCCCGACCAGCCCGAACTGGTCCAGGGACGGGGGACGCAGGTCGTGGACCAGGCGGCGGACGTCGGCCAGCACGCCCGACAGGTCGCCGCGCACCGAGCGCAGCGTCGCGTCGGCGGCGGCCGCGTCGCGCGGGGCGAGGTTGCGGGCCGCCTCGATCTTCAGCGCCGCGGCGGCCAGCGACGGGCCGAGGCCGTCGTGCAGGTCGCGGCGCAGCCGGCGCCGTTCCTCGGCGATCCCCGTCACCAGCTGCTCTCGGCTGCGCTGCAGTTCCTCGGTGAGCGCCGTCGCCCGCGCGGCGGCGGCCGCCTGCCGGACGACGTCGGCGAGGAGCCGCTGGTCGGCCGCCGGGAGCCGCGCCCCGCTCCGCGGCACCAGCGCCAGCCGGCCGATCGCCGCGCCCCGGTACCCGAACGGCAGGACCAGGACGTCGTCGCGCGGCGTCCCGTGCTCGACGACGACCGTCTTGCCGTCGGCGCGGTCCAGCTCGACGCGCACGTACGGGGAGCGGAACGACTGCGCCACCGCCCGCGCCACCTCCAGCAGCAGCTCGTCCGGGCCCATGGACCGCTCCAGCCGCCGCGCCAGCGCCGACACCACGTCGTAGGGCTCCGCCCGGCCGGTCAGCACCCGGTTCACCCAGCGCTGGAGGCGCAGCCGCAGCGGCGCGTACAGGACGGCGACCACGCCCGCGCCGGTCACCGCGGCGAGCGGCTCGTCGATGACCGTCCCGGCGCCGACGAACACCGCCACGTCGATGCCGATCACCGCGGCCGCCAGCGCCGCGTACAGCAGCGTCCAGCCGAGCAGCAGGTCGACGTCGTAGAGCCGGTACCGGGCGACCGCGACCAGCACCGCGACCGCGACGGCCGCGTGCATGAGGATGAGGGAGATGTCGCCGATCCACCAGTCCACCGACGGCGGCGTCACCTCCGTGAGCACCATGCCCGCCGCGAAGAGGACGACGTTGGCCGCGAGCGCCAGCAGCATCCACCGCAGCTGCGTCCGCCGCACCGGGTCGGACCGGCGGAAGCGCACCGTGAACGCCGCGATGGACACCCCGAACGAGAAGAGGAAGCCGACCCAGAACATCCAGCCGGACACCGGCCAGAGCGCGTCGGGCAGCGGCGGGGTCAGCGGGTCCAGCGGGACGCCCCGCAGGCCCGGCGCGAGCGGCTCGCCGTGGGAGAACACCCGCCACGGCACCATCAGCAGCGCCACGACCCCGACGGCCTGCGCGGTGATCGCGGCCGCCACGGGCCACCGCCAGCGCCGCGACGGCAGCCGCCCGTCCGGGAAGAACATCAGCGTCAGCGGCACGATCATGTTGATCATCGGGCCGAAGCGGGCGCCCGCGTACACCGTCGCCGCCGTGAGCGGCAGGCCGCCGCCGTGCTCCACGACCGACAGCGACGCGTACGCCGCGGTGATCCCGTCCAGGACCGCGATGAACCCGCCCGCCAGCATGAGCCACGTCAGCGGGTGCCGCGGCAGCCGCGTCGCCAGCACGCCGCCCGCGACCGCCAGCGGCAGCCCCGACCCCGCCGACCCCCAGTGCGCCCAGTCCAGCGGATCCGGCGGCCTGCTCGCCCCCGCGAGCAGGACGTCCAGCCAGACCGTCGCGGCGGTCGCCGCGGCGCACAGCACGGCGACCGCGATGGCGGTCCGCCTCAGGAGCCGCTCGGCCCGAGGCGCGGGTCGGGCGCTCCTCACCCCGCCAGCATGGCTCCCGCCGCGTCCCGGCTGCCTGGGATCGGTGTCCCTGGCCGCCGGGGACACCGGTCACCCGCCGGAACGGGTCCCGACCCGGGCCGCGTCCGCCGCCCGGGTCCCTGGCCGCCCGGGACATCGGGGACGGAACGTCGGCGGTGAGCGGCGGCGCGACCGGGCGCCGCCGCCTCGTCACGGGGAGAAGCCGATGACCGTCCACATCCGTCCGAGTTCCGTCTATCCGAACGATCCCGCCGATCCGGGGCCCGGCGGGCTGCTGCTGCGCACCCGCCTCACCGGCGCGGCCCTCGCCGCCGGCACCGCCGCCTGGATCATCGGCCTGCTCATAGCCGGGGACCGCGTCCACGACGAGGTCGTCCCCGTGGAGATCTGGGGCAGCATGGCGTTCCTGTTCGGCGTCCTGTCCCTGGTCGCGCTGGTGCTGTCCACGAACGCCACGGGACGCGGTAAGGGCCGCTACATCGCCATGGTGGAGATGGCGTTGTTCGTCCCGGCGCTGATCTGGTGCCCGCTGGCCATCGCCTACCCCGACGAGACCCCCGCCTGGGTGATCCCGTTCGACCTGTGCTGGCCGCTGTCGATGCTCGGCATGCTCGTCATCGGCATCGCCGTCGCGAAGGTCGGCCGCTACCGGGGGCTGCTGCGCTGGCACTTCCTGCTGTGCGGGCTGTGGCTGGTCGTCGCCGGCGTGGGGCAGGCCGTGCTCGGCGAGGAGGGCGGCACCTACCCGGGCACGGCCTGGCTCGGCCTGACCTACGGCGTCCTCGGCCTGCGCCTCGCCGTGACGCCCCGCATCGTCCTGCCCGCCACGCCCTGACCAGCCGGTCACCAAGGCGGCGGAACACGCCGATGAAGAGGCCGGTGGGTCGCCTCGAAGACGTCCGTGCGGGCGGACCTTCGACGGGAGCGGGGGCCCCGGACCCACCGGCACTCCGCGCCGACGCCGGCGCGGGCGCGCGCGCCAGCCGTGCCGCCGGCCCCGGCACCCCTATGATTCCGGGGTGACCGCCTACAGTGACCCTGACGTGTTCGGAGACCTGGACGCCTCCGCCCTCCCGCCGCGCCAGCAGCGGATGCTGGCCATGATCCGCGACTGGGCGGTCAGGTACGGGTACGCGCCGAGCACGCGCCAGATCGGGGACGCGGTGGGCCTGCGGTCGACGTCGTCGGTGTCGCGCCACCTGGCGAGCCTGGAGGACAAGGGGTTCCTGCGGCGCGGCAACGCGGTGTCGCGTCCGATCGACGTGCGCGTGTTCCTCCAGGAGCGTCCGCCGGGAGAGTCCTCCGGCGGCCCGGTGACCGTTCCCGTGGTGGGGCACATCGCCGCCGGCGCGCCGATCTCCGCCGAGGAGCACGTGGACGGCACGCTGATGCTGCCCCGCGAGATCACCGGGCGAGGCACCGTCTTCGGCCTGCGCGTCCGCGGCGACTCGATGATCGACGCCGCGATCTGCGACGGCGACATCGTCGTGGTGCGGCAGCAGCAGGAGGCCCACTCCGGCCAGATCGTCGCGGCCATGATCGACGGCGAGGCCACCGTGAAGGTGTACCGCCGCCGCGACGGCCACGTCCTCCTCGAACCGCGCAACCCCGCCTACGAGGTCATCGACGGCGACAAGGCCGTCGTGCTCGGCATCGTCGTCTCCGTGGTCCGCAGCCTCTGACGGGAGGGGCGGCCTCGTCGCCGCCCCCTCCGGCCGGTCGTACCGGACGCCGAGCGCGCCGGGGTCTACCAGCCCGGCGGCAGGGACGTGAAGTCGGGATCGCGGCCCTCGGCGAACGCCGCCAGCGCCTCGGCGTTCGCGGGGCCGCCCATGAGCCGCGCGAAGCCGTCGTTCTCCCGCTCCCGCGCCCGCTGGATCTCCTCGCGGAGCGGCGCGGTCATGTCGCGCTTGACCTCCCGCAGGCTGGAGATCGGACGGCTCGCCAGGGTGGCGGCGACCCGCCGCGCCTCCGCCATCAGGCCGGCGGGCTCGCAGACCCGCCAGACCAGTCCCATCTCCTTGGCCTCGGCCGCCGAGATCCATTCCGCGGACAGCAGGATCCAGGCGGCGTTCTGGCGGCCGACCAGGCGGGGCAGCAGGTAGCTCGACGCGGCCTCCGGCGCGACGCCCAGGCTGGTGAACGGGGTCTTCAGCCGCGCGTCCTCGGACATCAGGACCAGGTCCGCGAAGCCGATGACGGTCAGCCCGATGCCGAGGCCCAGCCCGTTGATCGCCAGGACCAGCGGCTTGTCGAACTCCGCCAGCGCGTCGATGAGGCCGATGAACCCGTGCTTGCCGGGCGTGAAGTCCGGGTTCGTGACGCGCTCGGCCATCTCGATCAGGTCGGTGCCGGAGCTGAACGCGCGGCCGCCGCCGGTCAGCAGCACCACGGCCACCGCCGGGTCCTCGGCCGCGTCCCGGAGCGCTTCGGTGAGCGCGTCGTAGAGGGCCTCGTTGAACGCGTTGAGCGCGGCGGGCCGGTTGAGCGTGATCGTCCGGACGCGGTCGGCGTCCTCGACCAGCAGGATCTCGGTGTCCTCGGTCACTTCCGTGCCTCCGTTCCCAGGACCAGGTCCGCGCAGCGCTCGCCGATCATGATCGACGGCGCGTTGGTGTTGCCTCCGGTGACCGACGGCATGACCGACGCGTCGGCCACCCGCAGGCCCTCCACACCGAGCACCCTCAACCGCGGGTCGACGACGGCGCGCTCGTCCGAGCCGATCCGGCAGGTGCCGGCCGGGTGGTAGACCGAGTGGACGATGTTGGGCAGGAACCGGCGCAGTTCGGCGGGGTCGGCGTAGTCGGGCCCGGGCACGATCTCGCCCTGGTTGTCGCCGATGCCGTCCATCACCGCGCGGACCATCGCCATGCCCTCCAGCAGGACCTCGGCGTCCTTGCCGGCCGACAGGTACGCGGGGTCGATCAGCGGCGGGAGCGCCGGATCCGGCCCGGCGATCCGGACCGTGCCCCGGCTCTCGGGATAGATCAGCGTCGGGAACACGCTGAGGCCGGGCTTGCTGGTGGGCGGGCGCACCGGCTTGTCGCCGTCCTGGTTGGGGAACGGGTAGACCCAGTACAGCGCGTGCAGTTGCAGGTCGGGGATCGCGCCGGCCTGCGAGGTGCGGACGAACCCGGTGGCCTCGAACTGCGAGCCGCTGGCCCAGCCGGAGCGGCGCAGCCGCGCCTGCGCGAGACCGCGCATGAAGTAGGCCGGCGTCGGGCGCCGCAGTGCGGAGTCCATCCGGAACGAGACCGGGACGAACAGGTGGTCGTGCAGGTTGTCGCCCACCGGCAGGTCGGCGACGACCTCGATGCCGTGCCTGCGCAGGTGCGCGGCCGGGCCGATCCCCGACAGCTGCAGCAGCTTGGGCGAGTCGAACACGCCCGCCGAGACGATCACCTCCCGGTCGGCGGCGACGACGTGGCGGTCCCCGTCCGGCCCGGCGACCTCGACGCCGGTGGCCCGGCCGCCGGTCAGCACGATCCGGGTGGCCCTGGCGTCGGTGAGGACGAGGAGGTTGTCCAGCGGGTCGGTGCGCAGGTAGGCGCGGGCGGCGGAGTAGCGGACGCCGCCGTCCGCGCTCAACTGGAAGACGCCGACGCCCTCTTGCTCGGGGCCGTTGTAGTCGTCCAGGAACGGGACGGAGAGCCGGTCGGTCGCCGCGTCGATGAAGCTGCGGGACGCGTCGGTGAGGTCCTTCTGGCGGCGCACCCGGACGGGGCCGCCGGCCCCGCGCAGCTCGCCGGCGCCGTCCTCCCAGTCTTCGAGCCTCTTGAAGTACGGCAAGACGTCGTCGTACGACCAGCCGGTGGCGCCGTCCGCGGCCCAGTCGTCGAAGTTCTGCCGGTTGCCGCGCACGAACAGCATGCCGTTGACCGAGCTGGAGCCGCCGAGCACCTTGCCGCGGGTCTGCGGGATCACCCGCCCCCACGCGGCCGTCTGCGGCACCGACTTGTACCCCCAGTCGACGAGCTTCTTCAGCTGCGGCGTGGAGAGCATCACCGCGACGGCGCCCGGGATCTCCAGCAGGTTCTTCACCCCGCGGGCGGTGTCCCGGCCCCCGGCCTCCAGCACCGCCACGCTCGCGCCGCTCTCGGCGAGGCGGCGCGCCACCGCGCACCCGGCGCTGCCCGCGCCCACGACGACGTAATCGGCCCGAACCACGAGCACCTCCGCGCACACCAGGGGTAGTGGACAGCTGTCCAGTCAGCGTTCCAGGCCCCAGAGTAGAACACGTTCTACCAATGCGCCACGCCGCCCCGCGCGGCCGCGCGAAGAGGCGACCCCTCCCCGCCGAAGCGCGAGGAGGGGTCGTCGGCCGGGCGGCACAGCCTCCACGACCGTGAAGCCCACCCATGCGCGGTCCTGCGGGGACTCGCCGAAGCCGATCCGCCCCGTTCCGCGGCAGCACTCGCACGCGGCTGGAACCGGCCAGCGGCAGACGGGGACAGCGCCCGTCCGGCGTGGTTCCCTACGGCTACCCGGCAAGCGGGCGGGGCCGATCCAAGCCTTGGAGAGTCACGTGGAAACGACCAGTTCACGGATTCCGGAGACCTCGCCGGACGCCGTTCAGCGCACCGCCAGGATCGCCGGCGTCTGGTTCGTCCTGACCTTCGTCTTATCGATCCCGGCGGTGCTGCTGTACGACCCAGTCCTCAATGACGCGGACTACATCCTGGGAGCGGGCGCGGACGGGCGCGTACAGCTCGGAGCGCTTCTCGAAATCCTCACCGCCGTCGCGAACGTCGCCACGGCGGTCGTGCTGTTCCCGGTCCTGAAGCGGCAGAGCGAGGGCATCGCGCTCGGTTACGTCGGCACGCGCATCCTCGAATCGACCGTCATCGTGATGGGCATCGCCTGCGTGCTCGCCGTCGTGGCCCTGCGGCAGGACCTGGCGGGCGAGGGCGGCGCCGACGCCGCGCTGATCGGCCGGTCACTGGTGGCGTTCAAGGACCAGACGTTCCTGCTCGGTCCCGCCTTCTGCGCGGGGTTCGGCAACGGGATCCTGCTGGGCTACCTGATGTTCCGGTCGGGTCTGGTGCCACGGCCCATGGCGCTCATCGGGCTCATCGGAGGCCCCATCGCCTGCGCCACCGCGACGGCCGTCCTGTTCGGCGCCTACGAGCAGCAGTCCGCGGTGAACTTCCTGTTCACGGCACCGGAAATCGTGTGGGAAGCGTCATTGGGCATCTGGCTCATCGCCAAGGGCTTCCGCTCCGTCCCCGCGCCACCCTCGCCCTCGGCCTGACGCCAGGAACGAACCCGCCGGACGCGCTATGAGCGTGCGTAGCGGGCCGGGGAGACGCCCACCGCGGCGGTGAAGTCGCGGGTCAGGTGGGCCTGGTCGTAGTAGCCCAGGTCGTCGGCCAGCGACGACCAGTCGATGCGGGTGCCCAGGTCGGCGCGCGCGGCGGCCTCGTGCAGCCGGGCACGGCGCAGCACCCACTTCGGGCTCGCCCCCACGTACTCGGCGAAGAGCCGCTGCAAGGTCCGGACAGACACGTGCAGCTTCTCGGCGGCCTGGTCGACGCGGAACAGACCGGGGTCCGCGGTGATGCGTCCGACCATGGCCGCGGCCTGTTCGGCGACCGGGTCCGGCTCGGGCAGCAGAGGCTCCAGGAACTCCTCCGCCGCGCGGACCATCCCGTCGGTATCGGCGCTGCCGAGAACGGCCCGGTTGACCTCGTCGACGGCCGGGCCGAGCAGTTCCGCCGCCGGGATCCTGCGGTCGGCCAGGGCGCTGACCGGCCCGTCGATGAACGGGCGGAAGCAGCCCGGCCGGAACTTCACCCCCAGGACCTGGCCGCGCCCTTCGAGGCGGCGCACGAACAGGCCGCGATCGACCCCGTACAGCAGCGCGCGGGGCTCCTCGAAGACGAGGTGGACGTTGGGATGGGAGAGCACCTTGGTCTCATACGGCTCTGCCGTGTGCCAGCGGACGCGCCAGTAGAGCTCCACGGACCGGGCCAGGGCGGGGCCCGGCAGGCGGCGGTCCAGATCGGCGACGGACGCGTTCATGTGCGGATACAGCACGCCGCGTCCCATCTCCCCCATGCGCACCAGAGTACTTTGGCGCGTTCCTCCAAGATCTGCCCCCGGCGGTCTCCGTAGCGTGGAGACCATGAACGACCTGCACGCGTACATGAAGGAATGCGCCGCCGAGGCCGCCCGCGTCGCCCGCGGCGTGGACCGGGAGAGGCTGGCCGGCCCGACCCCTTGCGCCGAGTTCGACCTGCGGGCGCTGGTGAACCACTGGGTGGTCTTCACCTCGCACGGGCTTGAGCGCCGCGCGCTGCGCGAGCAGCTTCCGGAACAGCTCATCGAACGCGACTTCACCGCCGACCCGGCCTGGGCGGAGGAGTACGCCGCCCAGCTCGACCGGGCGGTGGCGGCCTGGGCCGACCCCGCCGTATGGGAGGGGGAGATCGATCTGGGGTCCGCGGCGTCGCCCGCGTCCGAGGTCGCCTCGCTGCTCATCCTGGAGACGGCCCTGCACGGCTTCGACGTGGCGGCCGCGACCGGGCAGGAGTTCGGCGTCTCCGCCGAGGCCGGGGAGTTCCTGCTGGGCGTCGTCGAGGAGCAGGCCGAGCTGTACCGGCAGTACGACGGGTTCGCCGACCCGGTGCCGGTGGACGCGGACGCTCCGGCGTTCCGGCGGGCGGTCGCGCTCTCCGGCCGCGACCCCGGCTGGACGCCCCCGGCCTGACCTTTCACCGTTCGGCGACGGCCCCGCGTCCGCTGCGAAGCGCCCTGACGCGGGGCCGCCGCCGGGCGCGGGGCCGGGGCGTGATGTTGGGTCTTGACGGATCTCCGGAGGGTGATGAGACTCCCAGCATGGGAGCGCTCCCATGCGGTGGGCGCGTCCCCCACCCCCGAGACCCTGGAGTACCGGATGAGACGACGCATCGGGATGCTCGCCGCCGCCACGGCGGGCATCGTCGCGGTCCTCGCGGCACCGGCGCCGGCGCAGGCGTTAGGGCACGACGATCCGCTGAAGCGGAAGGCCACGTTCTATGTCGAGCCCGACGGCAACGCCGCGCGGCAGGCCGAGATCTGGGCGGCCGAAGGACGCGATGACGACGCCGCGCACATGCGGGCCCTGTCCAAGGTCTCGCAGGCGGTCTGGTTCACCGGCGGCACCCCCGCCGAGGTGCGGGCGGCCGTGCGGCGGACGATGGTCGGCGCCGCCCGGCAGCACGCCGTTCCGGTGCTCGTGGCGTACTACGTGCCGGGCCGGGACTGCTCGCAGTACTCGGCGGGCGGCGCCGCGAACGAGGCCGCCTACCGCGCCTGGATCGACGCCTTCGCCCGGGGGATCGGCGGCGCCCCCGCCGTGGTGATCGTCGAGCCGGACGGGCTGGCGCTGCTGTCCAGCGAACCGTGGTGCAACGAGGGCGGCGGCGGTACCACCGGCACCCCCGAGGACCCCGCCCGGGTCGACGAGCGCTTCCGCGAGATCAACTACGCGGTCGACACCCTCCAGCGGCTGCCGCGCACCGGCGTCTACGTGGACTCCGGGCACTCCGACTGGCAGCCGCTCGACGACTACGACGCCGGGTACGGCGAACCGCGCGCCCAGCTCGGCATGGCGAGCCGCCTCCTCAAGGGCGGCATCGCCAAGGCCGACGGGTTCGCGCTGAACGTCTCCAACTACCGCGCCACCGACGAACTGGTCGCGTACGGCACCCGGCTGTCCAAGTGCCTGCGCTTCCGCCAGACGACGGGCGCGGCCGGCTGTTCCGACGCCGACCTGGCCACCGTCCCGGACGACCCGCGCAAGCTCACGCACTTCGTCCTGGACACCAGCCGCAACGGCCAGGGCCCGTGGACGCCTCCGGCGGGCCAGTACTCCGACCCCCAGGTGTGGTGCAACCCGCCGGGACGCGGCCTGGGCTACCGGCCCTCGACCCGCACCGGTGACCCCCTGGTCGACGCCTTCCTCTGGATCAAGCGTCCCGGCGAGTCCGACGGCCAGTGCACCCGCGGCACCGCCGGCCCGGAGGACCCCGAGTACGGCGCGGTCGATCCGGCGGCCGGCGCCTGGTGGGCCGAGTACGCCCTGGGCCTCTCCCAGCGCGCGGTGCCTCCGCTCCGCTGACCGGACGCACCGCATCCGGACGTCCGGGCGCCGCCGCCCTCGGTCGCGGCTCCCGGACGTCCCGCGTTCCTCAGTGCCGGGATTCGAGGTAGCCGGCGACCGATTCGGCCAGCACGGCGCGCGCCTCGTCGATGTCGGTCCACGTGCTGAGCCGCTGCTCCATGTAGAGCCCGTGGACGGCGGCCGGCAGGAGGTGGCGCACGCGCTCCAGCCGGTAGGCGTCGACGACGAGCCCGCGGAACGCCCGCGCGTAGGCGCGCCGCCAGCGGCGGTCCCAGCGGTTGAGCTGCTCGGCGGTGCGCGGGTAGGTCGCGGTGAACTCGGCGGTGTCGCGGGGCAGCAGGCCGCGCAGGGTCGCCACCGCCCGTCCGGGAGGCGAGTCGAGCCCCGCCCAGAGCGCGTCGACGATCCGGGTCATCCGCTCGGTGACGGACCCGTCGTCCATCTCCTTCCACGGCAGCATGTCGCCCTGGGTGCCCAGTTCCTCCAGCACCGCCGCCCAGAGCCCGTCGACGTCCCCGAACTGGTGCTGGACCGTGCCCCAGGTGACTCCGGCCCGCTTGGCGACGAGGTTGGCGCTGATCTCGCCGCCGCGGCCGCCGTCGGCGAGCATGCCGACGGCCGTCCTGATCACCCTGGCGCGCGTCTCCAGACCGCGCCGGTTGAGCCGGGCGCCGCGCGCGTTGCGCGGGGCGCCGGTGACGCCGGGGCCCGCCGCGCCCCGGCCGGTCGAGGGCTCGGTCACGGGCCGATTGTAGATCCGGCGGCGCGCCGAGGGCCGTCTCCGGCGCTCGATTTATACATAGAGACATCTATGTGATGATTGGCGGCGCCGGGCCTTCCGGTATACGGTCGGCGCATGACGAGCCGTTTCCCCGATGCAGGGGCGGTGGGCGTGGGCGGGTTCGTCCGCGACGACACGCCGACCCCCGAGGTGGACCGCCGGGAGGCGGTGATGGCGTCGCTGGCCGGAACCGTCCGCGAACTGGTCGACGCCACGATCCGCACGACGGTGGCCGACGACGAGGTGCACCGGGTCCGCGACGAGCTCGCCGCGCTCGTCGACCGGCTGCGCGCCGCCCAGCTGCCCGGCCCCGCCGGCATCAGGTACAACTCCGAGATGCGGGCCTGGAACTGGGGCAACGCGGTGGTCGGCGCGGCGAACGCGATCGCGCCGCCGCTGGACGTCGTCCACGGCCCATCGGGGTGCCACGCCGACGTCGTCCTCGGCGCGGCGTACGAAGGGCCTCCCGGGCTGGTGCACGGCGGAGTCTCCGCGATGCTCCTCGACCACATCATGGGGGTGACGGCGTCCGCGATGCGCCGGACGACCTTCACGGGGACGCTCACCATGCGCTACCGGCGCGGCACTCCCCTCGGCCCGCTCCGCCTGGAGGCGAGCATCGTCCGCGAGGAGGGCCGCAAGGTGTTCGTGGTCGCGTCGATCTCCGACGCCGACGGGGTGACCGTCGAGGCCGACGGGGTGTTCATCCAGCCCGCGGGGACGCCGACCGCGGACGGCTGACGGCCTCCGGGCCGAGGGCCCGCGGGGGCCGTGAAGCACATAGAGCCCGCTATGCCCCGCCGGTCAGGTGATGTCGCGGCGCATCGGGCGGACGATCGCGGCGGTCACGGCCAGCGCGGTGTAGGCGAGCAGCAGCAGCGCGCCCCAGGCGGGCGAGAGCAGCCGGACCGGGTCGGCGGACAGCTGCTCGGACATCGCGTCGGTGACGGCCGTGAAATCGGTCAGCGCGGCCGTCGCGCCGCCGGGCAGCCACGGGTAGAGCTCCCGGACGCCCGGGATCATCATCAGCGTCATCTCCCCCGCGTACAGGTAGCCGATCACCACGACGAGCGCGGCGGCCTGGTTGCGGATCAGCGCGCCCATGCCGATGCCGAGCAGCGTGTAGGCCACCATCGCCAGCGCGATGCGGGCGAGGATCCCGAGGACGTCGGCGGCGGGCATCCCCGGCGTCAGGCCGCGCGCGGCGGAGGCGCCGAAGAAGGCCGCGGCGGCCGTGCCCGCGAGGACGAGCCCGTAGGCGGCGCCGGCGGCGCCGTGGGCCAGCAGTTTCGCGGCGAGGACCCGCGAGCGGCGGGGCTCGAACAGGAAGGTGACGTCGGCGGTCCGGTGCCGGTACTCCGACGTCATGGCCAGCGTCCCGATCGCGGCGGGGACGAACGCGGTGTACCCGAGGATGCCGAGGAGGCCCCGCACGCCCTCCTCGGTGTCCAGCCCCGGCATCGGCGGGTCGAAGTTCTCCGGCCCGACGAGGGTCATCATCCCGACGAGGCCGCCGCCGAGGAGGCCGCCCGCCAGCAGGACGAGCAGCCACGCCCGGGTCGCCAGCAGCTTGCGGAACTCCGCCTTGACCAGCCGTGCCATCACGCGCCCCCCGTGAGTTCGAAGAAGAGTCGTTCCAGGTCGAGCTCCTCGGCGGCGAGGCCGTGGACGCGGACCCGGTGCGCGGCGGCCAGGTCGGCGACCCGGGCCGCGCCGAGGCCGTGCACCCGCAGCCGCCCCGGCCCGGCGGGCTCGACGCGCCGCACCGCCCCCTCCCGGGCCAGCACGCCGGCCAGGGCCTCGGCGTCCGGGGATTCGACGAGCACGGCCGGCGCGGTGCCGGCGATGTCCGCCAGCGGGCCGGCCGCCACCAGGCGGCCCCCGCTGATCATCACGACGTCGTCGACCAGCCGCCGGACCTCCCCGAGCACGTGGCTGGAGACCAGGATCGTCCGCCCCTCCCTGGCCAGGTGCCGCAGGAACGACCGCAGCCAGGCCGTCCCCGCCGGGTCCAGGCCGTTGCCGGGCTCGTCCAGCAGCAGCACGCGCGGGTCGCCGAGCAGCGCGGTCGCCAGGTTGAGGCGCTGGCGCATGCCGGTCGAGAAGCCGCCCGTCCGGCGGTGCGCGACACCGGCGAGGTCCACGAGGGCGAGGAGTTCGTCGACGCGGGAGTCGGGGTGGCCGCCCATCGCCGCGTACACCCGCAGGTGCGCGCGGGCCGAGTGACCGGGATGGGACGAGAGCGCGCCGAAGGCGGCGCCGACCGTCGACGTGGGACGCGGGATGTCCCGGTAGCGCCGGCCGCCGATGGTCACCGAGCCGGACGTGGGGACGACGTGGTCGACCATCATCCGCATCGTCGTGGTCTTCCCGGCGCCGTTCGGGCCGAGGAACCCGGTGATCCGGCCGGGCTCGACGGCGAAGCCGACCCCGTCCACGGCGGTGACGTCGCCGAACCGCTTGGTCAGGCCGGAGACCTCGACGCGCAGGCCGCCGGTCATGTCCGCGCCCCGATCGCGGCGCGGACGCGGTCGGCGAGCCGGGCCGCGTCCGGGTGGGACAGCACGATGCCGTCGAACTCGTCCCCGCTGATCGCGCGGTTCACGGTCAGGTGCAGGCCGGGGCGTCCGCGGCGCGCGGAGACGAGCAGCCGCGGGCCGCGCAGCAGGCCCCAGACGCCGATCTTGGCGAAGCCCGAGACGGCCAGCCCGCGGCGGGATCCGCGCGCGGCCCGCAGCGGCGCCTCGACGCGGGCGGCCCGGGTGACGGCGGCGAGCGGGACGGTCACCCGCCCGCGCCGCGTCCAGATCCGCTCCCAGGCGTCGAACTCGATGTCGACGCTGTTCTCGGCGATCGTCACTTCTGCCATGGCAGGGCCTTTCTCTACGGCCGGCCTTTCAGGGGCCGGCGTCGTCGTTCGGTGTCGAGGGGGGTGGGGGCTGTGAGGGCTGCGGGTCGAGGGGCATGAGCACGGTCGCGAGCAGCCGCGGCACCCGTCCCTCGCGCGGCTCGTTGCCGAGCAGCGGCTGGAGGAGTTCGCCGAAGCCGCGGGCGAACTCGGCGAACTCGGCGTCGTCCAGGTGCAGGACCACCTGCTGGTAGCCGACCCCGTCGGCGACCAGGTCGACCCGGTCGCGCGCCAGGTAGCGGGCGAACTCGGCGAGCAGGCTGGAGACGAAGACGGTGAAGTACCGCTCGTGGTCGGCGGGCGTCGCCGCGGCCAGCGCGTCCCCTTCGAGCGTCGCGCCGCCGGGCGGCAGGGCGAAGACGCGCTCGGCCACGCCGCCGACCTTGCGCTCCTCCACCACGTCCAGCAGGCCGCCTTTGACCAGGGCGGCGAGGTGCCGGTACAGCGTCGCCTGCGGGACGTCCGGCAGCAGGTTCGCGACGTCGCGCGTGGTGCGGCGCCCGCCGGCGACCGACCGCAGGATCCGGATCCGCACCGGATGCAGCGCCAGCTCCGCCCAGCGCTCTTTGGATATGCTCACACCTGCATGTTATCAGTATCGATAATGAGAATAGCCGCCCATGCGGCGCCGGCCGCGGACGACGCTCACAGCGTTCGCCGCGCTCTCACAGAAGGCGGAACGCGTCCCCCGCCCGCACCCGGCCCGGCGTCACGACCTGCGCGTAGACGCCGGCGCAGGGGCGCTCCCCGAACCCGGGCAGCGGCTCGACGAGGTTGAGCCGCGCGGGGATCTTCAGCGCGCCGGTGTCGCGCGGCAGCGCGCCGTGCTCCAGCGTCGGCACCGAGCAGCGCGGCGTCGGCGCCATGACGCGCAGGACGGCCTCGCCGACCAGCAGATCGCGGCCGACCCAGGCGTTCTCACCGAAACCCGGGCCGTCGGTGCCGAGCACGATGTTGGGCCGGTACCGCGCCGCCTCCATGACGCCGCGCTCCCCCGCCGCGGCGATCGCGTCCAGCGTCGCCGTGCCGACCAGGTGGACGGGCGCGAAGTCGACGAACGTGCCGGGCGGCGAGCCCTGCCCGAGCACGACCTCCTCGTCCTCCACCTCGGCGGTGACGCCCGCCGCGAGCACCTGGTCGGGGACGGCGCGCGCCAGCGTGGCCCCCTCGGGACGGGTGTCGGTGAGCACGACCTCCCGGCCGAGCTCCTTGGACAGCTCCGCGCCGGCGGCGGCGTCGCCGCTGCGCACCGTCCGGCCGTCCGGCAGGGTGATCCGGACCCCGTCGCCGTCGGCCACCGCCGACATCGTCAGCAGGGCGCGCCAGAGCCGGGGGCTCTTGGCGCTCGCGATCCGCCCGGTCTCGGCGTCCAGGAGCGCCCATCCGCGGTCACCGGCGACACCGGTCGCGGCGATCTCCGCCGAGGACAGCTCCTCCCCCAGCATCGACTTGACCGGATACCGCCACAGCGCCACGGCCGTTCCCGCCATCTCTCCCACGTCCCCTCCTGATCACCAAGCCGACGCATACGCTACGTCACCGCCCCGGACGATCCACTGCGCGGGTTCGACGCGGCTTCTCCGCTTTCTTGACGCAGGGTCCCCAATGGCGGCCGGCCCTCGCCTTCAGGCGGACCGTTCGCGCGCTCTTCCTGTCGTGGAGATCCCTTTGATCGAGACGGTGTACCGGACCGAGGACCACCCGTCGGCGGACCGGTTCGACCGCTGGCGGGAATGGACGGGGCGCACGCACTGCCCCGCGGACTTGAGCGGCGAGCACGCCGCCGACTTCCACGGGCACACCCGCACACTGCTGCTGGGC
This sequence comes from Actinomadura sp. NPDC049382, assembly GCF_040677125.1. NCBI lineage: Bacteria > Bacillati > Actinomycetota > Actinomycetes > Streptosporangiales > Thermomonosporaceae > Actinomadura > Actinomadura sp. NPDC049382. The sequence continues at coordinate 3,499 of NZ_JBFARO010000077.1, read as the reverse complement.
GAGCGGGTCAGGCGGCGGCTTCGCCCCGCAGCGCGGTCGCGAGGGCGGTGATGGTCTCCGGCGGGTGGGTCGTTCCGGGGAAGTAGGCGCAGACACGCTCGGCGACGTCGCCGAAGCGGTCCTTGATCTCGGCGGCGCACTCGGCCGGCGTTCCGACGACCGCCAGCGTCCGCGTCATCGTGTCGTCGATCAGGCCGATCATCGTCATGACGTCGCCGGTCTTCGACAGCGCGTTCAGCTCGGGTTGCAGATCGCCCCAGCCCTCGACGTCCAGGACGGGCTTGTACGCCGGGGTCGAGCCGTAGAACGCCAGCAGTCCCCTCACGCCGAAGGTCGCGGCCTCGATCTCGGCGGGAGTGCCGCCCATCGCGACGATCGCCTGCGGGTACAGGTCGATCCGCTCGCGTCCCGCCAGTTCCAGGCCCTCGGCGACGGCCGGGAGGGTGCGCTCGCGGAAGTGCCGGCGGCTGTGGAACGGCATCACCAGCAGCCCGTCGGCGACCTCGGCCGCGGTCCGGGTCATCAGCGGGCCCAGCGCGCCGAGCAGGACCGGCGGCACGCCGTACGGGTTCGGACCCGGCGCGAACGTCGGGGGCATGAGGGTGTGCCGGGTGAACTCGCCGCGGAAATCGAGCCGGGTGCCGTCCTGCCAGGAGTTCAGGATCGCCTTCACCGCGAGCACGGTCTCGCGCATCCGGGCCGCCGGCCTGCTCCAGGACGCGCCGTACCGCTTCTCGATGTGCGGCCTGATCTGCGAGCCGAGCCCGAGCCGGAACCGGCCCTTGCTCAGCAGTTGCAGGTCGTAGGCCGTGTTGGCCAGGTGCATCGGGCTGCGCGGGATCGCGATCGCGACGTTGGTCATCAGGTCGGTCGGCGGGACGTCCGACGAGCCGGCCGCGACGGCCAGCGGCAGGAACACGTCGTGCGGGCCCTCGAAGGTGAACAGTCCGTCGACCCCGGCGGCGATCAGCGTCCGGGCGCGCTGCGCCGCCTCGTCCGGCCTGCCGTCCAGCTGCACATCGAGTTTCACAGGCAGGTCTCCGTTCCAGGGGTGCGGGCGGCGCGCGCGCATACCGTGGTGAAACAGTGTGCCAGTCGCGTCGGCGCTGGAGTCTCCCACTGTGGGAGCGTCCATGCTGAGCGCCACGTCCGGCTGCGGCAGCCCGGCGGCGAGGACCCGGTCCAGTGCCGCGAGGGCGCGTCTCCGGCGGGCGATGTCGGCCTCCATGCGGGCGCGTACCCCGCACGCGAACCCGCCCGCCGGGTGGTGATGGCACGGGAGGTGGCCGACCAGGCGGCCATCGGGGCGGCCACCTCCGCGTGCGCGGCCCGGCTGACCGAGGCGGCCGGACCGCCGACGACCCCGCGGCCGCCCGCGTCCAGCTCGTCACCTTCACGGAGGGGTGCGTGCAGGTGCTGCACCGCGGCGCCTACGCGGACGAACCGAAGACGCTGGCCCTGATGGAGGCGTTCATGGAGCGTTCCGTGCTGGTCATGAACGGCCTGCACCATGAGATCTACCTGTCCGACGTCCAGGAGACCGACCCGGCACAGATGCGCACGATCCTCCGCCACCCGGTCCGCCCCGCCTGACTCCTCACCGGGGAGGCGTCCGCCCGTCTGCCGGTGGGCGGGCGGGCGGCGGGTGAGGTCGCGGGGCCGAAGGTCCCGATCCGCCGGGACGGGCGGCCCTAATTGGCGATCGTCCGCCGAGGAAGGGTGGAAGCGACCCAGGGAGGTCGCCGATGTGGGTCATGGCCGCTGAGCCCCGGCCGCCGTGGATGTCGTCCACAACGCCGGGTACGACCCGACGGCGAGCACCCGTACCGTCCCGTAGCCGAGAGTGTGATGCCCGTGGACAACGCCGCGGTCAGTGAGACCCATATCGGTGTGGTCTTCTTCGCCGGAGACCGCGCCTACAAGGTCAAGAAGCCGGTGAGCCTGGGGTTCCTCGACTTCAGCACCCGCGAGCGGCGCGAGCGGGCCTGCCACGAGGAGGTCCGGCTCAACCGGCGGTTCGCCCCGGACGTCTACCTCGGTGTCGCCGACGTCCACGACCCCGACGGCGACGTCTGCGAGCATCTGGTCGTGATGCGCCGGATGCCCGCCGAGAGGCGCCTGGCCACGCTGGTCACGGAGGGCGCGCCGGTCCGGGACGCGCTGCGCGACACCGCGCGGATCCTGGCCGCCTGGCACGCCCGCGCCCCGCGCGCGCCGGAGATCTCCGCGCAGGGCACTCGGGACGCCGTCCAGGCCCGCTGGCACGACAGCTTCGACCAGGTCCGCCCCTTTCACGGGGATGTGCTCGACGCCGCGGTGGCCACCGAGATCGAAGCGCTCACCGACGAGTTCCTCGACGGACGCCGGGCCCTGTTCGACGCGCGGATCGCCGACGGCCGCGTCCTGGACGGCCACGGCGACCTGCTCGCCGGCGACATCTTCTGCCTGGACGACGGCCCCCGCGTCCTGGACTGCCTGGAGTTCGACCAGACCCTGCGCAGCCTGGACGCTCTGGACGACGCCTCGTTCCTGGCCATGGACCTCGAACGCCTCGGCGCCCCCGACCTGGGCGAGTACTTCCTCAACACCTACGCCGCCTTCGCCGCCGACCCGGCACCGTCGTCGCTGCGGCATCACTACATCGCCTACCGGGCCTTCGTCCGCGCCAAGGTCGCGTGCCTGCGCCACGGCCAGGGCGACCCGGACGCCGCCGCCGAAGCACGCGCCTACGCCGACGTCGCGCTGCGCCATCTGCGCGCGGGACGGGTCCGCCTGATCCTGGTGGGCGGCCTGCCCGGCACCGGCAAGTCCTCACTGGCCGGGGCGCTGGCCGACCGGCTCGGCTGCTCGGTGCTCAGCAGCGACCGCGCCCGCAAGGAGCTGGCGGGGCTGGCCCCGCTCGACTCCGCCGCCGCGCCCTACGGCACCGGCCTCTACAGCCCGGAATGGAACGACCGCACCTACCGGGAACTCGCCGACCGCGCCGCCGCACTGCTGCGGCTGGGCGAGACGGTCATCCTGGACGCCTCCTGGACGTCCAGCGAGCAGCGGAACCTCCCGGCCCTGGTCGCCGAACGCGAGCACGCGCACCTGTCGTCCCTGCGCTGCGAGGCCCCGCAGGCCCTCACCGTCGAACGGATCCGCGACCGTGAGCGCGGCGCCTCCGACGCCGACCCGGCCATCGCCGCCGCCATGCACGCGCATGCCGCGCCATGGCCGGAATCGACCCCGGTCGACACCAGCGGCACGCTGGACCACGCCGTCGAGCAAGCGCTGGGCATCGTCCAGCCGCACGGCACCGAGCACCGGTAGGACCATCACACATCGGCCGTTTCGCTCAGCCGGGGAGAAGGACGAGCAAATGGCAGGACGCCCGCCGGGTGGGCGGGCGTCCTTGAAGGGGTGTTGCTGTCGGCTACTTGAGGAAGGGGAAGCGCTTGGCCAGGGCGGTGCCGCTCCACCAGCGGCCCAGGCCCAGGGTGTCGCCGGCGCTGACCAG
>NZ_JBFARO010000076.1:0-37087 GCF_040677125.1 Actinomadura sp. NPDC049382 | reverse complement strand
CCGCCATCCGGCCCGCCGCGGCGGCGACCGCGCGGCGCGCGTAGGGCCCGTCGCCGTCCGCGACGTGGTCGCGGGTCTTACCGGCCGCGAGCAGCAGCGACGCGGCGGCGGCGAGCCGGGCGCCCTGCGCCTTCGCGGTGACGACCTCGGCGGTCTTCATCCCGCGCAGCGCGCACGGCCCGGCCTTGCGGCGCGGCGACAGCTCCGGCGCCTGCGCCTCGACCAGCACCGACACCAGCAGCCCGTCGTAGTTGGTGACGAGCCGCGCGGCCTGGCCGTGCTCGGCCCGCAGCGTCAGGCACAGCCCGCACAGATGGGCCATCCAGTCCTTGAACAGCGACCCGCACAGGACATGCCTGCACGGCCGGACGACACCGAACACCGGCGACTCCCCCCAGCTCCGACAACTCGCAGCATTATGGACGTCGCGCCGCCCGCGCCGGTTCGATCACACGCCGGTTCCCTCACCGGCCGGTCCGGTCACACGCCGACGCAGGTGAGCGCGCGCCGGTAGGCGGCCATCCGGGTCTCCTCGGCGGTGCCCGCCTCGGCCAGCACCTCGGCGAGGTCGAACCACGCCTGCGCGGCCTCCCGGGAGGACTCCATCTCCTCCAGGCAGGTCGCCGCCCGGGTCAGCACCTCGACGGCGCGGTCCCGGCGGCCGAGCCGCACCGACGCCTCGCCGAGCACGGTCAGCGCCCCGGCGGTGGCCCGGCGCGGGGCGTCCCCGAGCAGGTCGAGGGCCTCCTCGGCGAGCGCCACCGCCTCGGCGGGACGGCCGAGCGCGGTCTCGGCGCGGGCCAGCTCGGTCAGGCACCAGGCGACGTCGATCTCCCCGGACGAGCTGGCGCTGATCTCGCCGCGCACCCGGGCGAGCAGCTCGCGGGCGCGGGCGGCCTGGTCGGGCCGGGCGCGCAGCAGCAGCCCGGCGTAGATCACGCGGAGCCGGTTCAGGTCGCGGGGGTCCTCGCCGTCGCCGGCCAGCAGCAGCGCCCGCTCGGCCAGCGTGACGCCCTCCTCGTACTCCCCGCGGATCTCCGCGACGTAGGCGGCCTCCCAGTAGGCGACCATCCGCGCCCGGGGGCTGCCGATCCGCTCGGCCCGCTCGACGAGCTGGACGGCGAGGTGGCGGGCCCGGACGAGGTCGCCGCGCTCGATGAACGCCGCGAGCAGCGCGGCGCCGAGGTGCACGGCCGCGTCGGTGGAGTCGGCGCCGGTCGCGATGAGGTGGCGCAGCGCGGTCTCGGCCGCCTCGACGCCCGCGCTGACGTCGCCGCGCTCGCGCAGGCAGCGGCTCAGCGCGACGTGCACCTTCGCCCAGTGGTCGAGGTCGGCCTCGGCGGAGGCCTCCTCGGTCAGCGCCGTCAGCTCGGCGATCGCCCCCTCCAGCTCCCCCGCGGCCTCCAGCGCGAGGGCGTGCCCCCAGCGGGCCTGGTGCAGCATGTCCGGCAGCGCGACCGCGTCGGCGCTCGCGAGGACCTCGGCGAACCGGGCCCGCGCCTCGGCCGCCGCGCCGTTGCTCAGCGCGATCTCGGCGTAGTCGAGGGTGACGCGCAGCTCGTCCACGACGTCCTCGCTGACGCCGCTGACGAGGTAGGTCGCCGAGCAGTTCAGCTTCGCCGCGAGCAGCTCGACCACGCTCGGGGCCGGCACCCGCTTGTCGCTCTCGATCAGCGAGATGTAGCTGTCGGACAACTCGGGGAAGGCGAGCTGCGCCTGGCTCACGCCCTGCCGGATGCGCAGGGCGCGGATCCGCTGCCCCAGGGTCTCCCGGTCCATCTGTGCCACCGCCTACAAGGAGCTCGCCGGCCGCGTCGCGCGCAGGGCGAGGAAGAAGTCGACTCGATCCTCAAGTGTGCCGAGGTCCCGGCCGGTGAGGTCCTCGATTCGCCGGATTCGGTACCGAAGCGTGTTCACATGGACGTGCAGCCGTGTCGCGCTGCGCCGCCACGAGCCCGAGCAGGCCAGGAACACCTCCAGCGTGTGCACGAGCTCGGCGCGGCCGTCGCCGTCGTACTCCTCCAGCGGGCCGAGCAGCCGGGCGCGGAAGGACGAGCGCGTCCCCTCCGGCACCGAGGCCAGCAGCCGCGCGTAGGAGTCCGCGCAGGGCTCCGCGCGGCGGTTCCGCACCTCCCGCCCGGCCGGTTCGACCGAGTCTCGCATTCGCACCAGGGCAGGCTATAGCGGACGCCTCACCCTCGTCACGCTCCGAAGTCCGCAGCGGCTACTCTGTGCACGCCCAGTCCGGCCCCGACCGCCGGAATCCACGCTGCGGAAAGCGGAGCGCCCGCCATGTCCAAGATCAGTACCGCGAAGACCGACGATTCGCCGCCGGCGGGCGGGCGCGGGCCGCTGGAGCGGCTGTTCGACCTCACCGGGCGGCGCACCACCGTGGCGCGCGAGCTGCGCGGCGGCGTCACCACGTTCTTCGCGATGGCCTACATCATCCTGCTGAACCCGATCATCCTCGGCGGGGCGAAGGACGTCACGGGCGCGACGCTGTCGATCCCGCAGCTGACCACGATGACCGCGCTGTCCGCCGCGGTCACCACGGTGATCATGGGCCTGGTGGGCAACGCGCCGCTGGCGCTCGCCGCGGGCCTCGGCATCAACGCGGTCGTGGCGTTCCAGGCGGCGCCGGTGATGACCTGGCCGCAGGCGATGGGCCTGGTGGTGATCGAGGGCGCGGTCATCGTGGTGCTGGCGCTCACCGGCATCCGCGAGCGGATCATGAACTCGATCCCGCTGGCGCTCAAGCACGCGATCGCGGTCGGCATCGGCGCGTTCATCGCGCTGGTCGGCCTCTACGACTCGGGGTTCGTCACCTCCAGCGCGACGAGCCCGCCGCTGTCGCTCGGCACCGGCGGCCACCTGTCGACGTGGCCGACGCTGGTGTTCGCGCTCACCCTGCTGCTGATGATCGTGCTCTACGTGCGGCGCGTGCCGGGCGCCATCCTGATCAGCATCGTCGCCGGGACGATCGGGGCCGTGGCCATCCAGGAGAACGCCTCCATCAAGGAGGGCGGCTGGGGCATCGTCACCCCGAACATGCCCGAGAAGCTGTTCGCGGCGCCCGACTTCGGGCTCTTCGGGGAGATCGACCTGTTCGGCGGCTTCGGCCGGGCCGGGGTCATCACCGCGCTGGTCGTGCTGTTCACCCTGGTGCTGTCGGGCTTCTTCGACGCGATGGGCACGATCCTCGGCATCAGCGACGAGGCGGGCCTGGTCAGCGAGAAGGGCGAGGTGCCGCGGCTCGGCCGGATCCTGTCGGTGGACGGCCTGTCCGCCGCGTTCGGCGGCATCACCAGCTCGTCCGCCAACACCGTGTTCGTGGAGTCGGCGGCCGGGGTCGGCGAGGGCGCCCGGACGGGCCTCGCCAACATCGCCACCGGCGCGCTGTTCACGGTGACGCTGTTCCTCACCCCGCTCGCCGCGACGGTCCCGGCGCAGGCCGCCGCGCCCGCGCTCGTCGTCGTCGGCGCGCTGATGATGACGCAGGTCGCCAAGGTGGACTGGAACGACCTGGAGATCACGATCCCGGCGTTCCTCACCATCGTGCTGATGCCGTTCACGTTCTCGATCACCATCGGGATCGGCGGCGGCATGGTCAGCTACGCGCTGATCAAGCTCGCCCGGGGCAAGGTCCGCGAGGTGTCGGTCTGGCTGTGGCCCGTGGTGGTGCTGTTCCTGGTCTTCTTCGCGATCAACCCGATCGAGCAGTGGCTGGACGTGCGGTAGCGGACCTCGGAACTCCGGGAGAACACGGCTCTGCGACCATTTGAGACTCTCGGGCGCGCTCGCGGGTGTCAAATAGTGCCGTCATGGCGTAAGCAGAAGGTAGGGCCTTACCCCCCCGGCGTGAAAGGCGTGGCTGTGGTGTCCGCGGACTCTCCCCCCCGTCCGTCTCCGCCAGGTCACGTCCTGCTGGCGCCTGACAGGTTCCCGGGAGCGCTGACCGCGGCGCAGGCGGCGCGGCGCCTCGCGGCCGGGCTGCGCCGCGCCCGGCCGGACGTGCCGCTGGTGGAGCTGCCCGTCGCCGACGGCGGCGAGGGCACCGTGGCGGCCGCGGTGGCGGCCGGCTGGCGGGCGGTCGAGGTCGAGGTGTGCGGGCCGACGGGCCGCCCGGTCACCGCGCGGCTGGCGGTGCGCGACCGCAGCGCGGTGGTGGAGCTGGCCGAGGCGTCCGGGCTGCGCCGGCTGCCCGGCGGCAAGCCGCGCCCGCTCACCGCGTCCAGCCTCGGCACCGGCCAGCTGCTCGGGCACGCGCTGCGGCTCGGCGCCCGCCGGATCGTGCTCGGCCTCGGCGGCGGCGCCTGCACCGACGGCGGCGCGGGCCTCGTCCAGGGGCTCGGCGGGCGGCTGCTGGACGCGCTCGGCAAGGACCTGCCGCCCGGCGGCGCGGCGCTGCGCTCGCTGCACGCCCTCGACCTGCGCGGCCTGCCCGACATGTCCGGCGTCGAGGTGGTGGTGGCGGGCGACTCCGCGGGGCCGCTGCTCGGCCGCGGCGGCGCCGCCGCCGTGCGCACCGCCCGCGACCTCGGCGGGGGCCGCGCGGAGGCGACCGTCATCGGCGGGCCGCCCGGCGCGCCCCGGGTGACCCGCGCCGAGGCCGCGTTCGCCAACGGCGTCCTGATGCACGCGCTCGACTTCGACGACACCCACGCGGGCGGGCTCGTGCACGCCTGCGCCCCGGTCGTCCCGGTCGCGCTGGCGGAGGCGGAGGCGCTCGGCCGCACCGGCGCGGACCTGCTGCTCGGCGCCGTCGTCGGGCTGGAGGCCGTCTGCCGGCTGGGCGCCGCCGCCCCGCACGGCTTCCACGCCCGCGGGCTGCACGCCACGGCCGCCTGCGGGGTGCTCGCGGCGGCGCTCACCGCGGCCCGGATGCGCGGGCTGCCCCCGGACACGGCCGTCCACGCGCTCGGCATCGCGGGCAGCCAGGCCGGCGGGCTGCTGGAGTTCCTCAACACCGGCGCGTCCACCAAGCAGCTGCACCCCGGGTTCGCCGCGCGCGGGGGAGTGCTCGCCACGACCCTCGCCTCCCACGGCGCCACCGGGCCCGACTCGGTCGTGGAGGGCGAGTACGGCCTGTACGGGGCGCTGCTCGGCCGCCGCGTCGAGCCCGCCGCCGTCCTGGACGGGCTCGGCGAGCGGTGGGAGCTGGCCCGCATCACCGTCAAGCCGTATCCCGCCTGCCAGCTCATGCACGCGCAGCTCGACGCCGCGCGGCGGCTCCACGGAAGGGCGGTCGAGAGCATCACCGCCGAGGTGCACCCGGACGCCGCGTCCATCGTCTGCGGCCCCGGCAAGGAGCGGCCGCGCACGCCCTACGACGCGAAGTTCAGCCTGCCGTGGAGCGTCGCCGCGATGGTGCTGGACGGCGAGGTGACCGCCGCGACCTACGACGACATCGACCGCCCCGAGGTGCTCGCGCTCGCCGCCCGCGTCCGCACGGAGGTCGTCGCGTTCCCCGGCGCCGCCGCCGACCAGCCGGGGCGGCTGCGCGCGGTCGCCCCGGACGGCGAGGTCGTCACCGCCGAGGTGGCGCGCAGCGGCGGCGGCCCCGACGACCCGCGCATCGACGCGACCGTCCGCGCCAAGGCGGTCGCCAACCTCGGCTCCGCGGACCGCGCCGACCTGATCCTCGGCCTGGCCGATCTGCCGTCGGTCCGGCCGCTGCTCACCAGTCTGGAGGAAGAGTGACTGTTCGGCTGCCCGCCTTCGCGGGGACGATCGAAGGCGCCTACGAGCGGGCCTTCGCCGAGCTCGGCAAGGCCGGCGCGGTGCCGGGCGACGTCGTGCACGTCGTCGAGTACGCCACCGCCGCCGCGCTCGGCGCCTACGCCGAGGTGGAGGCCGCCCGCGGCGCCGCGCTCGGCGGGCACCGCGCCCCGGTCGCGACCGTGGCGGTGGAGGCCCTGCCCGGCGGCGAGGACCTGTCGGTCGAGCTGACCGCGTATCCCGGCGGCGGCGAGCTGGTCGAGGCCGCCCCGGACGACGGCCTGCACCGCGGCGCCCTGCGCATCGCGGGCGGCATCGTCTACCTGCCGAGCGTCCACCCGCGCGGCGGCGACTTCCGCGCCCAGTACCGGCAGTGCCTGGAGCAGGCCGCCGATTTGCTGAAGGCCGCCGGGCTCGGGCTCGGCGCGCTCGTGCAGACCACCGACTACACGGCGTCCGAGACCCGCGCCGAGTACCCGCGCTGCGGCCGCCCGCGCAGGGAGCTGCTCGGCACCGCCGACGGGGTCTTCCCCGGCGCGGCGGGCATCATCGTCGACCAGCCGGTCATGCCGGGCGCGATGGTGTCGCTCGACGCGATCGCGTCCACGGCGGAGCTGCGCGCCGTCAACCCCGGCTGGAAGAGGTACGACACCCTCACCTACAAGCCGGGCGTCGCGGCCGGCGACACGCTGTTCATGTCGGGCTTCGGCGCGCTGGAGCCGGCGACCCAGAAGGGCATCTTCGACGGCGATCTGCTCGCCCAGGCCGAGTACACCTACGCGTCCATCGCCGCGACGCTCCGCGAGGCGGGCCTCGGCGACCGTCCTCCCTACCCGAGCGTCGTCCGGCTCGTCGAGTACATCACCCCCGCCGCGGTGGACGGCTACGACGAGGTCGCCGAGATCCGCCGCAAGTACTTCGGGGACGCACCCGCGGTGTCGTCGGTGGTGTGCTCGGCGCTGCTGCGCCCCGACTTCCTCATCGAGGTCGTGCCCACGGCGGTCCTGAAATGAGCGGAGCGAACCGGGACGTGCGAGGAGTCGTCCCGCCTCGAAGGAGCACACCATGAGCCTGCTGACCGAGGAGATGAAGGCGCTCGTCGGGCGCGAGGTCGTCTACACCGCGCCCGAGGAGCTGGGACGCGCCTCGATCCGGTACTTCGCCGAGGCCGTCGGCGACGCCAACCCGCTCTACACCGACGACGCCCACGCGCGCGAGCACGGCTACGGCGGCGTGGTCGCCCCGCCGACGCTCATCTTCGAGACGAACCAGTACACCGGCCTGCGCCGCGACGACGACGGGTTCGCCGGGCACAGCTGGCACCTGGACGTGCCCGGCACCCGGCTGGTGCGCGGCGGCAACTCCTACGAGTTCCACCGGCCCGTCCGCCCGGACGACGTCGTCACGGCCACCTGGCGGATCACCGGCATCACCGAGCGGGTCAACGGGCGCGGGCAGGCGATGCTCATCGTCACCTCCACCGCGACCTACACCGACCAGCGCGGCGAGCCGCTCGCCGCCAACGAGGAGACCCTGATCTACGTGGAGATCGCGTGACGGCCGCGGGGGAGGCGGTGCCGGAGCTGGTGCGCCGCATCGAGCTCGCCGACATGGTCGCCTACGCCGGCGCCACCTGGGACTGGCACCGCATGCACTACGACCCGGCGTTCCTTGAGCCGCGCAAGCTGCCCGCGCCCGTCGTGGACGGCCAGGTGTTCGGGGCGCTGCTGGCCGAGCAGGTGCAGGACTGGCTCGGCCCGTCCGCCCGGCTGGCGAAGCTGTCCTTCCGGTTCAAGAACCTGGTGTTCGCGGGGGAGACCGTCCGCTGCACCGGCACCGTCACCGCCGCGGAGGACGGCCTGCTGACCATCGAGCAGCAGGTCGTGGTGGTGGACGACGGCCGGGTCGCGGTCGCGCCGGCAGGCTGCCAGGTACGGCTCGGTGAGGGGACGCCGTGACCGTCGCCATCGCGGGCGCGGCCGAGTCCGACCTCGGCGTGACCGGGAAGTCGGTCCTCGGCCTCCAGGCGCAGGCCGTCACCCGGGCGCTGGACGACGCGGGCCTCGCGCTCGCCGACGTCGACGGGATCGCCACCACCGGGATCTCCCGCTTCTCCGCCACCCAGCTCGCCGACTACCTGGGGATCGAGCCGTCCTGGACGGACTCGACGTTCGCCGGCGGGTCCGCGTTCGAGATGTTCGTGGCGCGGGCCGCGCAGGCGATCGAGGCGGGCCAGTGCCGCACGGTCCTCATCACGTTCGCGTCGAACCAGCGGTCCGCGCGGTCACGGTCGCTCGGCGGCGTGCTCGACCCGCACACCCCGGAGACGGTGTTCGAGTCGCCCTACGCGCCGCTGTACCCGATCTCGTACTACGCGATGGCGGCGCAGCGGTACCTGCACGCCTACGGCGCCACCCGCGAGCAGCTCGCCGAGGTCGCCGTCGCCGCCCGCGACTGGGCGCTGCTCAACCCCAAGGCGTTCCGGTACGGCAAGGGCCCGCTGACCGCGCCGGACGTCCTCGGCGCGCCGCCGGTGTCCACGCCGCTGACCACCGCCGACTGCTGCCTGGTCACCGACGGCGGCGGCGCGGTCGTGCTCACCTCCCTGGAGCGGGCCCGCGACCTGCGCAGGCCCCCGGCGATCGTGCTCGGCTACGGGGAGTCGACGACCAACACCAGCATGACCTCGGCCGGCGACCTGCTGCGCCCCGGCTCGTTCGACTCCGGGCGGCGGGCGTTCGCGATGGCCGGGCTCACCCCGTCGGACGTCGACGTCGCCGAGGTCTACGACTCGTTCACCATCACCGTGCTGCTGACCCTGGAGGGCCTCGGCTTCTGCGCGCCGGGCGAGGCCGCCGGGTTCGTCGCGGACGGCCGGATCCGCCCCGGCGGCGGCCTCCCGCTCAACACCAACGGCGGCGGCCTGTCCTACTGCCATCCCGGCCAGTACGGGCTGCTGCTGCTCGTCGAGGCCGTCCGGCAGCTGCGCGGCGAGTGCGGGGACCGGCAGGTCGCCGGCGCCGAGATCGCGCTCGCGCACGGCACCGGCGGCATCCTGTCCAGCCACGCCACCGTCCTGCTGGGAGCGGACCGATGATCGAGGACGAATGGTGGGACGCGACCCGCGAGCGGCGCCTGGTCGTCCAGCGCTGCGCGTGCGGGCACGCCCAGCACTACCCGCGCGAACTCTGCACGGCCTGCGGCGGCACGGCGCTGGAGTTCGCGGAGGCGTCCGGGCGCGGCACCGTCGACTCCTTCACCGTCGTGCACCGCGCGCCCGCCCCCGACGTCGAGGTCCCGTACACGGTCGCGCGGGTCCGGCTCGCCGAGGGCCCGATCATCCTCAGCCATCTGGACGGCCCGGGGCCGTGGGCGTGCGACGAGCCGGTGCGGCTCGGCTGGCGGCCGCTGCCCGACGGCCGCAACCTCCCCATCTTCACCAAGGACGCCTGATGGACTTCGAACTGACCGAAGAGCAGCGGCTCTTCCGCGACACGCTCCGCGACTTCGTGGACCGCGAGATCCGCCCCGTGGTCCAGGAGTGGGAGGCGGCCGACCGGTACCCGGCCGAGATCGTCGAGACGATGAAGGGCCTCGGCCTGTTCGGGCTGACCGTCCCGGAGGAGTACGGCGGGCTCGGCGCCGACATGGTCTCCTTCGCCCTGGTCTTCGAGGAGATCTCCAAGGGCTGGATGGGCATCGCCGGCATCCTCGGCAGCCACTCGCTGTCCTGCTGGATGATCGCCCGGCACGGCACGCCGGAGCAGCGGGAGCGCTTCCTGCCCGACCTCGCCGCCGGGCGGCGCCGCACCGGCATCGGCCTCACCGAGCCGGGCGCCGGCACCGACCTGCAGGGCATCGCCACCACTGCGCGCCGCGACGGCGACCACTACGTCGTCGACGGGCGCAAGACGTGGATCACCAACGCCCGGCACGCGAGCCCGCTGCCCGTCCTGGTCAAGACCGACCCCGCCGCGTCCCCGGCGCACCGGGGCATGTCCGTCCTGCTGGTGGAGGACGGCTTCGAGGTGCTGCGGGACCTGCCCAAGCTCGGCTACAAGGGCACCGAGTCCTGCGAGATCGTGTTCGACGGCGTGCGCGTCCCGGCCGCGAACCTCCTCGGCGGCGTCGAGGGGCGCGGCATGCAGCAGGTGCTGTCCGGGCTGGAGACCGGCCGCATCAACGTCGCCGCCCGGTCGCTCGGCATCGCCCAGGCCGCCTACGACGAGGCGCTGCGGTACGCGGCGCAGCGGGAGGCGTTCGGCCGGCCCATCCAGGACTTCCAGGCGGTCCAGCTGAAGCTCGCGGACATGGCGATCAAGGTGCAGGCCGCGCGCCTGCTGGTCTACTGGGCCGCGTCCCGCGCCGACGCGGGCGACCGCGTCGACATGCAGGCGGGGATGGCCAAGACGTTCGCCAGCGAGGCCGCGATGGAGTGCGCGCTCGCCTCGATGCAGGTCCACGGCGGGTACGGCTACTCCAAGGAGTTCGCCGTCGAGCGCCTTTACCGGGACGCGCCGCTGATGAGCATCGGCGAGGGCACCAACGACATCATGCGGACCGTCATCGCCAAGGCCCTGACCTCGGGCAAGGAGACCGTCGGATGAGGACCACCGCGCTGTACGTGCCGGGCGACCGCCCCGACCGTCTCGCGAAGGCCCTGCGCAGCGGCGCGGGCGAGCTGATCGTCGACCTGGAGGACGCGGTGCCGGTCGCCGCGAAGGAGCGCACCCGCGCCGAGGTCGCCGCCTGGCTGCGGACGCTGCCCGCGGACCGGCCGGCGGTGACCGTCCGGATCAACCCCGGCGAGCACGGCCTCGCCGACGCCCGCGCGGTCGCCGGGCCGGGGCTGGACGGCCTGTGCGCCGCCAAGACCGAGAGCGCCGCCGGGTTGCGCGCCCTGGACGCGGTCCTCACTCGCGCGGGCCTGCCCGAGCTGCCGGTCGTCCCGCTGCTGGAGTCGGCGGCGGCGGTGTTCGCGGCGCGGGAGATCGCGTCCGCGCCCCGCGTCGCGGGCCTCCAGCTCGGCGAGGCGGACCTGGCCGCCGATCTCGGCGCCGCGCCGGGGCCGGACGAGTCGGAGCTGCTGTGGGCGCGGTCCCAGGTCGTCGCGGCGTCCGCCGCCGCCGGCCTGCCCGCGCCCATCGCCCCCGTGTCCACCGAGTTCCGGGACCTGGACGCCTTCCGGGCGACGACGCTGCGGCTCAAGCGGCTCGGCTTCCACGGCCGCGCCTGCATCCATCCCGCCCAGCTGCCGGTCGCCGACGAGGTCTTCACCCCGTCGCCGGAGGAGGTCGAGCGGGCCCGCGCGCTGCTCGCGGGCTACGAGGCGTCGCTCGCCTCCGGCTCGGCCGTCTTCACCGACGCCGACGGCCGTCTCGTGGACGAGGCCGTCGTCCGCGCCGCCCGCCGCCTGCTGTCCTGACCCGGCGGGCGCTCAGCCGGTGACGCGGTGCGGGACCATGCAGACCGGGACGTCCGGAACGTGCTCGCGCACCGCCTCCGCGAGGAGCAGGCTCCGCTGGTCGTAGAGGAACCGGTACCGGGGCCGGCTCGACTCGACGATCGGGATGAGCACCATGGACGGGCCGCCGCCGTCCGCCGCCACCCGCCGGACATGGTCGACGACGGGGCGGATCCTCGCGTCCTGCGGGCTGTCGAGGACGGTCAGCCGCACCCCGGGGTCCCAGCGGTCCCACCGCTCCCGGAGGGCGCGGGCGTCCTCCTCGCCGGTGCGCACCGCGACCGCGGCGACGTCGCCGCCGATGCTGAGCGCGGTGCTCAGGGCCCGTTCCGCCACCGTGCCGATGTCGTCCACCGGCACGATGATCTGCCACGCGGCGGGGGCCGCGTCCGGCCGGTGCGCCGGGACGCGGCCGAGCCGGAGCTCGGCGCCGACGCGGTCGTAGTAGCGGCGGATCCGCGCGAACAGCAGCATCAGCAGCGGCACCGCGACGACGACCGCCCACGCGCCCTCGGCGAACTTGGTGACGAGCAGGACCGCGGTCGCGACCGCGGTGAGGACGGCGCCGGTGCCGTTCAGCAGCGCCTTGCCCGCCCACTGGGGCGGGCGGAGCCGCGCCCAGTGCAGGACGAGCCCCGCCTGGCTGATGGTGAACCCGGTGAACACCCCGATCGCGAACAGCGGGAGCAGCCGGTGCGTCCGGGCGTCCACGGCGATCAGCAGCACGGCGGCGGCCGCCGCCACGGCGAGGACGCCGTACCGGTGCACCGGCCGCTCGCCGCGCAGCGTGAACAGGTGCGGCAGCCTGTGGTCCTTGGCGAGCAGGCTGAGCAGGACGGGCAGGCCGCCGAAGCTGGTGTTGGCGGCGAGCGTCAGCGCGACCGCGACGATCAGCCCGGCCGCCTGGTAGAGCCAGCCGGTGCCGTAGGCGCCCGCGGTGAGCTGGGCGAGCAGCGTCACGCCGGCGCGCGGGGCGAGGACGTCCCGCCGGATCAGCAGCGCCAGCCCGATGAGCATCACGCCGAGCAGCGCGCCCAGCATCAGCTCGGTGCGCTGCGCCCGCGCGACGCGCGGCCGGCGGAACATCGGCACCCCGTTGGCGATGGCCTCCACCCCGGTCAGCGCGGCGCATCCGGCCGAGAACGCCTTGAGGATGAGCAGCACGCCCAGCGCCTCGTGCGGCTGCGGGAGGACCGCGCCGCCGACGGACGCGACCGAGTGCCCCCGGATCAGGCCGACCACGATGATGCCGAGGACGGTGGCGATGAACAGCAGGGTCGGCGCCATCAGGAAGCGGGCGCTGTCGGTGATCCCGTAGAGGTTCACCGCCGTGAGCACCAGCAGCACCGCCAGCGCCACCGCCAGCGTGTGCGGGCGCAGCGCCGGGAACGCCGAGGCGAGGGTGGCGGCGCCCGACGCGAGGCTGACCGCCACGGTGAGGACGTAGTCCACGATCAGCGCGGCGGCGGCGAGCATGCCCATCCGCGGCCCCATGTCCGTCTTCGCCACCGCGTAGGACCCGCCGCCGTCGGGGTGCACGGCGATCACCTGCCGGTACGACACCACCAGCACGATGAGCAGCGCGACGATGGCCAGGGTCACCGGCAGGGTGCGGCGCACCTCGGTGAGGCCCGCGGTGACCAGCACCAGCGCGATCGCCTCCGGCCCGTAGGCGACGGAGCTGAGCGCGTCCAGCGACAGCGCGACCAGTCCCTGCGGGCTGGTGAGGTGGCTCTTGTCGCCCTCCCCGTGCCGCCGCTGGAGCTTCGGCCGCCGCGGGCCCGAGAACGGCCCGCGCGCGTGGACGAGCGCCCGGCCGGGATCAGTCATCGGCGAACGCGGCGTCCATGCCCCGCGCCTGCTCCTCCTCGGTCGTCCGCATCCGGAACAGCCGGTCGATGATCTTGCCGATGAGGTAGGTGGCGAGGAAGGCGTAGGCGGCGACGGCGAGCACCGCGACGACCTGCTTGCCGAGCACCGAGGCCGGGCCGCCGTAGAACAGCCCCGGCGTGCCGCGCTCCCAGCCGGTGGACAGGAAGCCGAGCGCCACCACCCCGACGATCCCGCCGGCGCCGTGGATCCCGACGACGTCGAGGGTGTCGTCGTACCCGGCGACGAGCTTCAGCTCCACCGCGTAGCTGCACACCAGCGCGGCCAGCACGCCGACCGCGAACGCGCCCTCGACGCTGACGAAGGCGCAGGACGGGGTGATGGCGACCAGCCCGGCCAGCGCGCCGCTGGTGGAGCCGAGCTTGGTCAGCTGCCGGAAGCGGAGCCATTCCAGCGTCCGCCAGGCCAGCATCCCGGCGCAGCCCGCGATCATCGTGCTGACGAAGGCCCGGGTCGCCAGCGCGCCGTCGGTCAGCGCCGATCCGGCGTTGAAGCCGAACCAGCCGAACCACAGCAGGCCGAGGCCGAGCAGCACGAACGGGATGTTGCCCGGGCGGGGGCCCTCGCCGCGCCGGAACGCGATGCCCGGCCCCAGGACGATCGCCATCGCGAGCCCCGAGATGCCGGAGTTCAGCTCGACGACCAGCCCGCCCGCGAAGTCCATGACGCCCCATTTGCTGAGCCATCCCGAGTCGGCGAAGACCCAGTGCGCGATGGGGAGGTAGACCACGGTCACCCACACGATGACGAACAGGACCCACGGCCCGAACCGGGCGCGCCCCGCGATCGAGCCGCTGATCAGCGCGACCGTGATGATCGCGAACGTCAGCTGGAAGCAGACGTAGATCTGCTTCGGGATGGCGCCCTGCAGCGCGGTGGGCGCGATGTGCCCGAGCCGCCAGTCGCCCCAGCCGATGAGCCCGAGGCCGCCCGCGTCCTCGCCGAACGCGATCCCGTACCCGTAGAGGAACCACAGGATCGTGACGAGGCTGATCGAGATGAAGCTCATGTAGAGCATCGACAGCATGTTCTTCGAGCGGACCATGCCGCCGTAGAAATAGGCGAGGCCGGGAGTCATGAGGAGCACCATCGCGGTGCTCACCATCAGCCAGGCGGAATCCCCCGTATTGAGGCCCGTCGACATATGCGAACCAATCGTCGATCCGTCTCGACCCGAGAGCGCGGCGGGTGAGCTTCCGCATTTATGGTTCGCGTCCGGACGGTCCGGCAAACTCGACATTCCATGCCTTGACCAATGATTTGCCGCCAACGGTTTTTCTCGGTGCGGAAACGTGGGAAGCGTCCTGGTTGTCGTGCACGTTGTTGAACGCGGGCCGTTGGGGCGACGCGGATCCGGGCCGTCCGAAGGAGCATCCATGGCGTCATCGCCGCCGTCCGAGGACGCGCCCGGCGAGCAGCACGGCGAGGACCCGGCCCCCGCGGCGGAGCGGGCGCGGAACGCCCTCCTGACGATCCCGCGGGGCATCGCGCAGGTCGAGTTCCAGCCCAACGTCTGGACCGGCCTGATCTTTCTCATCGCGCTGTTCGTCGGCGGCTGGCAGTTCGGCGCGTTCGCGCTGCTCGGCGTCGGCACGGCCACCGCGACCGCGTACCTGCTCGGGGTCGACCGGAACCGCGTCTCGCTCGGCCTCGAAGGCTTCAACGGGACGCTGATCGGCGTCGCGCTGGTGCTCTACCTGGGCACGGACTGGTCGACGGTCCCGCTGGTCGTCGGCGGGGCGGTCGCGGGCAGCGTGCTCACGGCGGCGCTGAACTCCGTGCTCACGCCGTACAAACTGCCCACCTTCACCGCGCCGTTCTGCGTGGTGGCCCTGGTGATGGCGATCGGCGCGCCGTCCTACGCCCGGGTGTGGGCCGGGCACAACAACTCCGCCCCGCCGTCGGCCACCGACCCCGGCACCGCGATGACCTGGACCGACTTCTGGCACGGGTTCTTCAACGGGATCGGGCAGGTCTTCTTCCAGGACAAGTGGTACGTGGGGCTGATCTTCCTGATCGGCCTCGCGGTGTCGAGCCGGCTGGTCGCCGCGGCCGCGGCCGCGTCCAGCCTGATCGGCCTGCTCACCGGCTGGTGGCTCGGCGCGCAGGCGGCCGACCTCGGCGCCGGCCTGTACGGCTACAACGCGGTACTGACCGGGATCGCGCTGACCGGGACGTTCGTCGTGCTCAGCCCGGCCGGCGTGGCCTACGCGGTGGTCGGGGCGGCGACCGCGGCGGGCCTGACCGCCGGTCTCACCAACCTGTTCAACGTGGTCGGCGGCCACACCCTGACCTGGCCGTTCGTGCTGGTCACCTGGGTGTTCCTCGCCGCCGTCCCGATCTTCTCCAGGATCCGGCGGGCCGCATGAGGGGTGCGCCGCCGTCCGCGTCCCGGCGGAGTCCGGGCAGAAAGGGGCATCGATGAACCTGTCACCACGAGAGATCGACAAGGCGCTCATCTTCACCGTCGCGCAGATGGCGGAGCACCGCCGGCAGCGTGGCCTGAAGCTCAACCACGGCGAGACGGTCGCGCTGATCAGCTCCGCGATCGTGGAGGCCGCGCGGGACGGCAAGACCGTCTCCGACTGCATGGAGCTCGGCAAGAAGGTCGTCGGACCGGACGACGTGATGCCGGGCGTGCGCGGCATGCTGTCGCTGATCCAGGTCGAGGCCGCGTTCGACGACGGCACCAAGCTCGTCTCCTGCCACGACCCCGTCGGCGGCGGCAAGTGACGGGAGCCCCCGGCCGCGCCGTCCTGCCGGTCGGCGGGCACGAGAGCGCCCCCGCGGCCGGGGTGCACGGCCCCGGGCGGGGGCTGCGGACCGCGCTGCGCGGCCTGCCGCGCGCCGTCGCGGTCCCGATGACGCTGGGCCGCGACCCGGACCTCGCGCCCGCGGCCGCGCAGACCCTGGCCTGGGCGGCGCGGGACCGGGCGCCGGGGGACCTGCTGCTCGCCGAACCGCTCGGCACGGTGACGCATCTCGTGGGATGGATCCGCGCGGTCGCCACGCGGGTCGCGCGGACGGTGGACGGGCCGGACGCCGTGCTGCTGGTGGCGCCGGCCGCGGGGCCCGACGCCGACGCGGAGCTGTTCAAGGTCGCGCGGCTCGTCTGGCACGGCCTGCCGGTCCGCCGGGTGGAGGTCGCCTTCGACGGCGGTGAGCCCGGCGTGGCCGAGGGCGTGGAGCGCTGCCGCCTGCTGGGGGCCCGCGGCGTCGCGGTGGTGCCCGCCTCGCTCGTCCCGCCCCCGCCGTGCCCCGGCGCGGTCGCCGCCGGGCCGCTGCTCGCGCCGGCGGCCGTCGCGGCCCTGGTCCGCGAGCGCGCCGCCGAAGCGGAGCGGCGCTGGGCGCACGCCCGCGACGACGGCCTCGGCATCGCCGCGGGGCACGGCCACGGGCACGGGCATGGCCACGGCGACGCGAATTACCACGCTTTTTCTGAGAACACCGAGACGACCCTGGAGGGGATGGCCGCTCATGGCTGACGAGATCTATATGTTCGGCGACGGAGAGATAGAACTGAACAGCGGCCAGCGCCGGGAGACGCTGACCGTTGAGAATACCGGGGACCGGGCCGTCCAGATCGGCTCGCATTTCCATTTCTTCGAGGTCAACCGGGCGCTGAGCTTCGACCGGGAGAAGACCTTCGGGATGCGGCTCGACATTCCCGCGGGAACGGCCGTCCGGTTCGAGGCGGGCGACACCAAGAAGATCCGGCTCGTCGAGTACGGCGGCGGAATGCGCATCGTCGGGTTCGGCGGGCTGCTCAACGGCAGCGTCCGGTCCAAGTCCGCGCGCGAGGCCGCGTTCACCCGGATGCACGAGTGGGGCTACCTGGACACCGAGGTGCCGAGCGGCGACGGGTCGGGCAACGGGCACCGGGCCCCCGCCAAGCGGGGCGCCCGCGCGAAGGCCGGCGCGGGCCGGTCGAGGAAGGGCTGACGATGGCGACCACGATCTCCCGCGAGAAGTACGCGAGCATGTACGGCCCCACCGTGGGCGACCGCATCCGCCTCGCCGACACCAACCTGGTGGTGGAGGTGGAGAAGGACTTCAACGAGGGCCACTACGGCGACGAGACCCAGTACGGGGGCGGCAAGACCGCCCGGGACGGCATGTCCGCCGACCCGGCCTCGCTGAGCGCGACGACCACCCTGGACACGGTCATCACCAACGCGGTGATCATCGATCCGCTGCTCGGCGTCGTCAAGGGCGACATCGGCATCAAGAACGGGCGGATCGCGGGGGTCGGCAAGTCCGGCAACCCGCACACCCAGAACGGGGTGGACCGGCGGCTGATCGTCGGGGTGGGCACCGAGGTGATCTCGGGGGAGAACCTCATCGCGACCGCCGGCGCGATCGACTCCCACGTCCACTTCCTCGCGCCGCAGCAGGCGCAGCACGCGCTGAGCAACGGCATCACCACCCTGCTCGGCGGCGGCACCGGGCCAGCGGACGGCAGCCGCGGCACCACCTGCACGCCGGGACCGTGGAACATCTCCCGCATCCTTCAGGCGTACGAGGACATCCCGATCAACATCGCCGTCTACGGGAAGGGGAACGGCAGCCTGCCCGGCCCGCTGGACGAGCAGCTGCGCGCCGGCGCCTGCGGGCTGAAGGTGCACGAGGACTGGGGCACCACGCCCTCGGTCATCGACTGCGCGCTGCGCGTCGCCGACGACCACGACGTGCAGATCTCCATCCACACCGACACGCTGAACGAGGCCGGGTTCGTGGAGGACACGATCAGCGCGATCGACGGCCGCGCGATCCACACCTACCACTCCGAGGGGGCCGGCGGCGGGCACGCGCCCGACATCCTGCAGATCACCTCCGAGCCGAACGTCCTGCCCGCCTCGACCAACCCGACGCTGCCCTACACGGTCAACTCGGCGGACGAGCTGCTGGACATGACGATGGTCTGCCACCACCTCAGCTACGACGTCCCGGAGGACCTGGCGTTCGCCGAGAGCCGCGTCCGCCCGGAGACCATCGCGGCGGAGACGGTGCTGCACGACCTCGGCATCATCAGCATCATCGGGTCGGACTCGCAGGCGATGGGCCGGGTCGGCGAGTCGGTCACCCGCGCCTTCCAGGTCGCGCACCACTGCAAGGACAAGCGCGGCCCGCTGCCCGAGGACTCCGCGCGCAACGACAACACCCGCGTGCTGCGCTTCCTGTCCAAGGTCACCATCAACCCGGCCCGCACCTGCGGCATGGCGAACGAGATCGGGTCGCTGGAGGACGGCAAGCTCGCCGACATCGTGCTGTGGCCGGTCCGCTCGTTCGGCGCGAAGCCGGCCATGGTCATCAAGGGCGGGCTGATCAGCTGGGCGGAGATGGGCGACCCGAACGCCTCGCTGCCCACCCCGCAGCCGGTCTACTTCCGGCCGACCTTCGGCGCCTACGGCAGGGCGCTGCGCGAGACCTGCGTGACGTTCATGTCGGACGCGGCGATCTCCGAGGGCGTCCCGGAGAAGCTCGGGCTGGAGCGGATCATCCGGCCGGTGCAGCAGTGCCGCACCGTCGACAAGCGGCACATGATGTACAACTCGACGCTCGCCGAGGTCAGGGTGGACCCGGAGACGTACCGGGTGACGGTGGACGGGGAGCGCGTCACCATCGACCCGGCCCGCTCGCTGCCGCTGAACCGGCTGCACTACATCGCATGACCGACGTCCGGGCGGAGGGGAGGCCGGAGGCCGGCGGGCTGGAGACGCTGCTCGCGCAGCTGCAGCTCACCGACTCCGGCTTCCCCAGCGGGCTCTACACCCTGTCGCACGGGCTGGAGGGCCACGCCCAGCTCGGCCTGGCCGGCGCGGACGACCTGCCGGCGCTGGTGGCGGACCTGGTGCGGGCGGCGGGCACCGGCGACGCGGCGGCGCTGGCGCTGGCGCACCGGGCGGTGACCGCCGGCGACTGGGACCTGCTGGTGGAGGCCGACCGCAGGCTGCACGCGCTGAAGCTCGGCCGCGAGCAGCGGACGGCGTCGGTGCGCACCGGCCGGCAGGTGCTGGAGAACGCCGGGCCCGCGTTCGGCTCGGCCCCGGCGGCGCGGCTCGCCGGCCTCGTCGCGGACGGCGTCGCGCCCGGCACCCACCCGGTCGCCGTGGGCGCGATCCACGCGGGGCTCGGCGTGCCCGTCCGGGACGCGGTGGCGAGCGACCTGTACGCGTTCGCGGCGAGCTGCGCGGCGGCGGCGGTCCGGCTCGCCCGGATCGACTTCCGGCGGGCGCAGGCGCTGCTGCGGGAGCTGCGGCCGGAGCTGGTCCGCGCGGCGGAGACCGCGCTGGCCGCCCGGGACCCCCGCGACCTGCACGCCTCGACGCCCGCCGCCGACGCGGTCGCGGCCTTGCACGAGCGGGCCGAGGCCCGCCTGTTCATCACCTGAGAGAGCGGAGGACGGACGCCATGGAACTGGACCAGGTGTACAAGGTCGGCATCGGCGGGCCGGTGGGGTCGGGCAAGACGGCCCTCATCGAGGCGCTGGTCCCGATCCTGGTGGAGCGCGGGCACCGGCCCGGCGTGATCACCAACGACATCTACACGCAGGAGGACGCCCAGCACGTCCGCCGCACGCTGGCGGGCACGCTCGACGCCGAGCGCGTCGTCGGCGTCGAGACGGGGGCGTGCCCGCACACCGCCGTCCGGGACGACCCCACGATGAACCTCGCGGCGGCGTCGGAGCTGCTCGACCGGTTCCCCGACATCGACGTGCTGCTGTTCGAGAGCGGCGGCGACAACCTGACGCTCACCTTCAGCCCGGCGCTCGCGGACGTGTACGTGTTCGTCCTGGACACCGCCGAGGGGGAGAAGATGCCGCGCAAGCGCGGGCCGGGCACCACCGACTCCGACCTGCTGGTCATCAACAAGATCGACATCGCCCCGTACGTGCGCACCGACCTCGCGGTGATGGAGGGCGACGCGCGGAGGGTGCGCGGGACGCGCCCGGTCGCGCTGACCGACTGCCTCACCGGGACCGGGGTCGCCGAGGTGGCCGACTTCGTCCTGGAGCGCCGGGAGGCGCTGTGCTCACCGGCGTGACGGCCCCGCCGGACGGCGTCTCCGGCGACCTCGCCCGGGCGGCGCCGGAGCGGTGCGCCCCGGCGTGGCTGCCCCCGGGGGTGGCGCGGTACGCCGCGGCGCCGGACACGCTGCCGGTCGGCTCGCCGGGCAAGGTCGGCGTGCTGGAGCTGGGCTTCGCGACGGCCGGCGGCCGGACGGAGCTGACCGGCTGCTTCCAGAAGGCGCCGCTGCACACCACCCGTCCGCTGTACCCGGACTCCGCCCGGCCCGACATGCCGTACGTGCTGTTTATGACGGCCGGCGCCGGCGTGCTGCAGGGCGACCGGTACCGTCTCGCCCTCGACTGCGGGCCGGGGACGGCCGTGCACTTCACCACCCAGACCGCCACGCGGATCTACCGGATGGAGCACGACTACGCCACCCAGGTCGTCGATCTCGCCGCCGGGCCGGGCAGCCATGTCGAGTACCTGCCCGCGACCACGATCCCGTTCGGGGAGTCGCGGTTCTACCAGCGCATGAGCGTCACCGCCGACCCGGAGGCGACCGTCGTCGTCGGCGAGAAGCTGATGGCCGGGCGGCTCGCCCGCGGCGAGTGGCACGCCTACGACGCCTACTGCACCGACCTGGAGGTCCGCGACCCCGGCGGCCGGCTGCTGTTCGCCGACCCGCTCCGGCTCATCCCGGCCGAGCACGGACCCGCCGACCCCGCGGTCATGGACGGCTTCGGGCTCATGGCGTCCCTCTACGTCATCACTGGGGCGAAGCCCGCGCGGGAGGTCGCCGACACCATGCACGAGGCGCTCGCCGGGACGGGGCTGCGCGGCGGGGCGAGCGTCCTTCCCGGCGGCTGCGGGGCGTGGGCGCGAATGCTCGGCGACCGCTCCCCGGAGGTGGACGCCGGGTTCCACCGCACCTGGGACGCAGCGCGTCGGCTGCTGCTCGGCGTCCCCGCGATGCCGCCGGGGGCCGGCGCGTGAAGGAACCGCTGTGGGGGCGCCTGCACAACCGCGAGCGGGCCGAGGCGCGCGTCCTGCACCCGCACAAGGGGCCGCCGCCCCTGCCGGGGCTGAAACCGAGGGTGATCGCGGACATCGCGGTGGGCGGCGCGCTCGGCGCGCTCGCCCGTTACGGGCTCACCCAGGCGATCCCGGCGGCCAAGCTCGGCTTCCCCTGGAACACCTTCACCGTCAACATCCTCGGCTGCCTCGTCATGGGCGTCCTGACCAGCTACCTGCTCGGGGGCCGCGCGCACCCCTACGTGCGGCCGCTCGCCGTGACCGGCTACCTGGGCGGGTTCACGACGTTCTCGCACCTGATCGACGGCGTCTACACCCTCGGCGACGGCGGGCGGCCGTCCCTGGCCATCGCCTACGCGCTGGTCAGCGTCGCCGTCGGCTGGGCCGCGATCGCCGTGGGCCTGGCGGTCGGCCGCAGGATCCCGCACCACGACCCCGGGAGCGCGCCGTGACGACGTTCATCGTGGTGCTCCTCGTCCTCGCCGGCGGCGCCGTGGGCGCCTCGATGCGCTACGTCCTGGACGGCTACGTCAAGGCCACCGCCGGCAAGTCCATGCCGTGGGGGACGCTCGCGGTGAACCTGCTCGGCGCGGGCGCGCTCGGCGCCCTGCACGGGGCGGGGACCGGAACCTACGTCGAGGCGCTGATGGGCACCGGCCTATGCGGCGCGCTGACCACGTTCAGCACCTTCGAACTCGACACCGTCCACCTGATCCAGGACGGCGCGTACACCAGGGCGGCCGTCAACGCCGCGGGCAGCCTGATCCTCGGGTTCGCCGCGTTCATCGCCCTGCACGCCGCCTTCGCGCAGCTGGCCTGACGGCCGGCGCGCCGAAGCCGCCCGGCGGGTCCGGGGAGGCACCGGACCCGCCGGGCGGCGGGCGGGGGGCGGGACCGGGCCGCTATCCGGCGTAGGTCTCGAACTCGGCGATCCGCGGCGTGCCGGACGCGCTGACGATCTTGAAGGTGATCTTGCGCAGTTGGGTGCGCGCGAACGAGACGGCGCCCGCGCCGCTGCCGGAGGCCAGCACGGCGCCGGTGTCATGGTCGATGAGCTGCCAGGAGCCGATGGTGCCTGCGGTGCCCGCCGCCTCCCGGACGTCGACCGCGGACACCGCCGTGGCGGAGCCCCACTTGATCGAGATGGATCCGGTCGTGCCGGCCGGTGACCAGTAGGTGCCCATGTCGCCGTCGCGGACATTGCCGTAGCTCGTCCCGTCGGCCTTGCTGGAGCCGTCGGAGCCCGCCCCGATGCTGAGGTTCGTCCTGCTCGGCACCGTCGGCGTCGGCGTGGGGTCGGTGGGCGTGGGGGTGGGGTCGGTCGGTGTCGGGGTCGGCGACTGCGGCGTGCAGTTGCCGTCCGACACCCGCAGGCCCTTGTTGGCGCCCGCCGTCCGGCTCACGATGTCCGGCACGCAGGCGGCGTCGTCGAGGCTGTAGGAGTAGGGGATGCTGACGGAGGTGTTGGACTGGGGGTTCGGGCCGGCGGGGTGGTTCTCCTCGCCCTCGCTCGTCCAGGTGACGTTGTCGTAGATGTTGCCGGCGACCTGCCAGTAGCCGAGTTCGTCGGTGTAGAAGGTGCCGAGGACGTCCTTGGAGTCCTGGAAGTAGTTGTTCTCGACCTTGATGTGCGCCCCGGCCCGGGAGTTGATGCCGGACTTGGCGAGCCCCACGAAGTGGTTGTCGTAGCTGTGGGCGGTTCCGCCGCGCAGCAGGGGCGTGCGGGAGTCGATGTTCTGGTACAGGTTGTGGTGGAACGTGACGAACCCGTTCGAGGTGTCGCTCTCGCTGGACCCGATCAGGCCACCGCGCCCGGAGTTGCGCAGGACGCTGTAGGACAGGGTCACGTAGCGGGTGTTGTCCTTCATGTCGAAGAGCGCGTCGTAGCCCTCGTCCTCGCCGCCGGACGCCTCCAGGGTGGCGTGGTCGACCCAGACGTTGCGGACGTCGCTCTCCATGCCGATCGCGTCGCCGCCGTTGGACGTGGGGGAGCCCGACTTCTTGACGTTCCGGACGTTCACGTTCTGGATGATGATGTTGCTGGAGTCGCGGATGTGGATGCCCAGCTGGTCGAAGACGGTGCCGCCGCCGACCCCGACGATGGTCACGTTGCTGATCCCCTTCAGCTCGATCCTGTCGTCGGCGGTGTCGCAGCTGCCGCCCGACACCTTGCTGGTGTTGCCGTGGTCGATCGTCCCCTCGACCTGGATGGTGATCGGCGTGCTCGTGCTCGCCCGATTGCACAGGGCCGCGTGGATCGCGGTCCCGGTCGTGGCGCGCACGGTCTGCCCGCCCGCGCCGCCGGTGGTGCCGCCGTTCTGCGTCGCGTAGCCGGTCGCGCCGCCCGCGGCCGCGGCCACGTCGTGCGCCGACAGGGCCGCGCCGGTCGCGGCCGCGACGGCCGCCGCCGCCAGCGCCGCCGAGATCCGCACTGCGACTGCTCGTCTCATCTCGTCCTCGCCTCTTCTCTCGTTCCGGATCCGGGTGCGCCGCTCACGGCGTCGCGGGGCTGCCGCCGAAGGTGACGGCGAGATGGCCGTCCGGGCCGAAGTACCAGCCGAGGGCGCCGGCGTAGGAGGAGCACCGGGACCCGTTGGAGCCGGTCCAGAACTGGTTCGAGCCGTCGGCGTCGCCGACCGTCTTGTCGTTGGAGCCGTCGCCGTCGAAGCGGCACGAGGTGTTGTTCCGGAACACCGAACTGCCCTTGTCGAAGGAGAAGTTGCGCTCGGCGTTGTCGATGGCGACGTTGTAGGAGATCGTCATCGAGCCGGGGTTGCTGTTGTAGGTGAACCCGTGGTGGCCGTTGCCGTAGGCGATGCTGCGGCGCACCGCGTGGTTGACCGCGATGTCGTCGCCGCCGAGCTTGAAGCCGTTGCGGTCGCCGTTGCCGGCCTGGCCGCCGTTGCTGAGGGTGCCGTTGCCGTAGGCGAGGGAGTCCTCGATGGTGACGGCGCCGATCGGGCCCGTCTCGTTCTTGGTGTAGAGGTCCCAGCCGTCGTCGATGTTGTTGTGGGACACGTCGTAGCGGAAGACGTTGCCGGGCCCGGAGGTGAGCTTGGCGGCGAACCCGTCGGCGTCCTCGCCGTCGGAGTCGGCGTTGTCGTGGGACTCCGAGCTGATGACGAGGTTGTCGGACGGCCACTGGCTCTCGGGAGTGTCGGACGCCGTCCGCGAGATCTGCAGCCCGGTGTCCCGGTTGAACCGCGTCACCACGCGCTCGATGACGTTGCCGCTGCCGCCGACGAAGATCCCGTTGTCGCCGGCGTGCTCGACGACGAGGCCGTACAGGTGCCAGTACGATCCGTTCAGCGCGAGCCCGCGGTTGGCGGAGTTCTCGCTCATCGCCGAGAAGTTGAGGACGGGGGTCTCGCCCGGGTAGGCGGACAGCACCGTCCGGTCGCCGGAGCCGCCGTTGTCGCCGGTCGGGATGGTGACCGTCTGCGAGTAGCGGTAGGTGCCGCCGCGCATGTAGATCGTCCCGCCGGGGGCGATGCGGTCGATCGCGGAGATGAGCGTCGTCGGGTCCGACTCGGTCCCGGACGCGCCGTCGGTGCCGTTCGGCGCGACGTACAGCGCGTCGGCGTCGGACGGCGGCGGGGTGTCGTCGCCGTCCGTCTCGACCTCGATGTAGTCGATGTTGGCCAGGCCGTTGGAGGTGGTGGCGGTCAGCCGGACGGTGTTCGCGCCCGCGTTCAGCTGCACGGTGACGGTGGCGGTCGTCCAGGCGTCCCACGAGCCGGTGCCGGCGAACTGCGCCGACGCGGCCGCCGCGCCGTTCACCGTGATGTTCGCGGGCCGGGCGGTGGACGTCCCGTTGGCGTAGCGGACGCGCAGCGTCGCCGTGCCGGCGGCGGGGGCGTTCACGGTGAGCTGCGCGTAGGCGCCGGTCTCGTTGTCGGTGTTGCAGAAGCCGCTGCCGGAGTAGCCGCCGTGGTCGGAGTCGATGGATCCCGTGCACACCGCCGGGGAGTTCTCGGCCTCGTACCGGATCGTGGCGGCCTGCGCAGCGGTGCCGGGCAGCGTCACGAGCGCGCCGGCCAGTAACGTTCCGCAGGCGATCGCTGGTTTGAGCTGCATGGCGGGTTTGAGTTGCATCGTTCGTCTCCAGAGGGGGGAGCTTGGCTGATCGGGGGTGGGAAGGGTGTCGGGAGATCGCGCGGCGGTTCCGGGGGTGATCGGGCCTGGGGAGCGGGGGGTGGTCGCATGGGCCGGCCTCTCTCAGCGGGAGCCTGAAAGCGCTTTCTCGATGCCGCCGGCCGTGCCCGCGAGCCAGTCGAAGGCCGCGTCCTGCATGGTCCGGTCGAACTCGTGGCCGGCGTCGAAGAACGCGCCGGTGTAGCGGCCGGGCGCGTCCCGGTAGGCGCCGGTGATCTGGCGGTGCGCGCGCCGCACGCCCTCGGCGGGGAAGGAGCGGGTCGGGGCGCGGGTGCGCGGGCCGAACCCGACCGTCCACGACAGCTCCTCGCCCGCCAGGTCGCCGTCGGTCCAGCGGCGCTCGACGCGGACGTCCGCGGCGCTCAGCGCCAGCACCCCGAGGGCGTCGCGGAGGCGCTCGGGCAGGTCGGGGCCGGGCGTGGGGAACAGGCCGCGCTGGCGGGCGGCGATGCCGGCCAGGCCCGCGAAGCCGCCGGCCATCAGTCCGCCACCCGGGTGCCGCCAGCGGTGAGGGCGACGGGCGTGCCGGTCGCCGCGGACCGGTCGGCGGACACCCCGATCAGCACGCTCGCGACGCCCGCGCGGTACCCGGCCTGCCGGGCGAGCGGATCGTCCGACGCGCCGCGGAACACGTCGTCGAGGAGCAGGGCGTCGCCGCCGCCGTGCGCGCCCGCGCCGCCCCCGATCGCGATCTCCTCCGGCTCCCGCCAGTGCCGGTGCAGGACGAGCCGCTCGGACGCCCCGGCGGCGTGCTCCTTCCCGGACGCGGTCGGGTCGATCGCGGCGTGCGGCGGCGTCCACGCCCGCTCGACGACGTCCAGTTCCAGCCGCCCGGCGGTGCCGTTGACAACGGCGCGGTAGCCCTCCGCCGGCGCGTGCGCGTTGAGGGAGTAGGTGAGCAGCGCCCCGCCCTCGTAGCGGACGAGGACGGCCATGTTGTCGTCGATCGTCACGCCCTCGCCGAACACGTCCTGGTCGCGGATGTAGCCGTCCTCGTGCTCGGCGTCCAGGTACAGGCGCGTCAGCCGGGGGTCGGCGGACAGGTCGAGCAGGAAGGGGTCGGTGCCGAGGCGCGGCGCGTTGCGCGCCCGCGCGGGACGGTCGGCGAGGCCGCGCGCGCGGGCGTTGGCGGCGCCGTAGAAGCGCAGCGAGGTCTGCGCGTAGACCGACGCCGGGGCGTCGGCGATCCACCAGTTCACGAGGTCGAAGTGGTGGGTGGACTTGTGCACCAGCAGGCCGCCCGAGTTCGCCTTGTCCCGGTGCCAGCGGCGGAAGTAGTCGGCGCCGTGGATGGTGTCGAGCGACCAGTCGAAGTGGACGGAGGTGACGTCGCCGATCGCGCCGTCGGCGATCAGCCGGCGGACGGCGCTGTTGCGCGGCGAGTAGCGGTAGTTGAAGGTCACGATGAGCCGGCCGGTGCTCCGCTCGGCCGCGTCGGCGATGGCCGCGCAGTCCTCGGCGGTGGTGCACAGCGGCTTCTCCACGACGACGTCCTTGCCGGCGTCGAGGGCGGCGACCACGTAGCGGGCGTGGGCGGCGTCGACCGTGGCGACCACCACGGCGTCGGCGAGCCCGAGCATCGCGCCGAACTCCTCGGGCGCGAAGCACGGCACGTCGCGGCCGATGCG
This sequence comes from Actinomadura sp. NPDC049382, assembly GCF_040677125.1. Lineage (NCBI taxonomy): Bacteria > Bacillati > Actinomycetota > Actinomycetes > Streptosporangiales > Thermomonosporaceae > Actinomadura > Actinomadura sp. NPDC049382. The sequence continues at coordinate 10,190 of NZ_JBFARO010000076.1, read as the reverse complement.
GTCGAGGTGGTAGCGCAGGCGGGTGCGGTTGGGGTCGCAGAGCGCGGCGATCTCGCCGGTGTCGCTCCACGCGCCGAGCAGCGCGTCCACGTACATCTGCGCGCGGTGGCCGAGCCCGACGAAGGCGTATCGCATGGTGCGGAGACTCCCGGATCAGGTGGCGCCGCCGGGGCGCCGAGCGGCGGGGCGGCGCCGTGCGGCCCGGCCCGTTCGCACGGGCCGCACGGCGCGTCATGGGTGTTCCCGGACTCCCGCCCGCTACTGGGACAGGGCGGTGTTGGCCTCGGTGAGGAAGGTCTTGGCGGCCGCGTCCGGCTCGGCCTTGCCGAACAGCACCGAGTCGGTGGCGCGCTTGAGGATGTCCTCCATCTCCATCGCGCCCTTGGGCGGGACGACGATCGGGCTGAGGTCGTTCTTGATCGAGTCCATGAAGGCCAGCACCTTCTGGTCGGCCGGCGACAGCTTGGTCTTGATCGCCTCGATGACCTCGGCATTGGTGGGCAGGCCGCGGTCGCTGAGCAGGATCGCCCCGGCAGCCGGGTCGTTGACGAGGAAGTCCACGAACTTCTGCGCGGCGGCGGCCTCCTCGGACCGGGCCGAGATCGTGTAGTACATCGCCGGCTGCAGGAACATGCCCGAGGCGGTGGCGCCCGGCGACTTCGGCATGCGCATCAGGTCCAGCTCCTGGCCGGAGCCCTTGGTCAGCGCGTCGAGCTGGTTGCTCCACCAGCTTCCGAAAGCGCTTTCGTTGGTGGCGAGCAGCGCCTGGTCGACCTTGGTGCCGGTCTCCAGCATCTCGGCGGCGCCCGGCCCCGCCTTCGCGTCGATGATCTTCTGCAGCAGCGCCCACCAGTCCTTGATGGTCTGCTCGGACAGGGCGACCTTGCCGCCGGCGTAGAACTGCTCGCCGCGCTGCGCGGCGAAGATCTGCAGGAACGCCGGGTTCTCGTTGTACTCGGTGCCCCAGACCTTGCCGCCGCTCTTCTCGGTCACCCGCTGGGAGAGCGAGATGTAGTCGTCCCAGGTCCAGGTCTTGTCGTCGGGGGCCTGCTGGCCGTACTTCTTCAGCGTCGCCTTGTTGACGACCATCGGGAACGCGTTGACGCCCGTCGGGATCGCGTACTGCTTGCCCTCGACCTGCCCGGCCTTGAGGACGCCCTGGTCGAGGCCGGCGGTGTCGACCTTCCCGGACACGTCGGCGAGGATGCCGCGGCCCGCGTACTCCGCCAGGCCGCGGATCTCGATCGACATCACATCGGGGGCGTCGCCGGCCGCGGTCTTGGTGGCCAGCTTCTCGTAGTAGCTGTCCCAGTCGGAGAAGTCGCCCTCGACGTCGATCGCCGGGTTCTTCTTCTCGAACTCGGCGATGGCCGCCTCGGTCAGCTTCTGCCGGGAGTCGCTTCCCCAGTAGGAGAAGACGACCTTCGTCCTGCCGCTCGACCCGTCATCGCCGCCGCCGCAGGCGGTGGCCGATATCGCGACGGCGGCGACGGCGGCGGCCGCCAGGATGCGTTTCATTTCTCGTGTACCTCCGGGGGGACGGAAGGGAGGGAGGGCTACTTGAGCCCGGTGGTGGCCATGCCTCGGACGAGGTACTTCTGGCCGGCCAGGAAGAAGCCGAAGATCGGCCCGAGCGAGACGATCGACATCGCGAACATCGGCCCCCACGAGGAGTCGCCGCTGGAGTCCAGGAACTGGCGCAGCGCCACCGGGGCCGTGAGGTTGTCGGAGTTGGTCAGGTAGAGGTTCTGGGTGAAGAAGTCGTTCCACGTCCAGATGAAGGTGAAGATCGCCGTGGTGGCCAGCGCGGGCACGCACAGCGGCATCACCACCTGCAGGAACGTGCGGAAGTGCCCGGCGCCGTCGATCGCCGCCGCCTCGTCCAGCTCCCGGGGGAGGGTGCGGATGAACTGCACCATCAGGAAGATGAAGAACGCGTCGGTGGCGAGGAACTTGGGCACCACGATCGGCCAGATCGTGTTGATCCAGTCGATCTTGCTGAACACGATGTACTGCGGCACGACCGTGACGTGGTGCGGCAGCATGATCGAGACCAGCATGATCGCGAACCACAGCCTCTTGAGCGGGAACTCCAGCCGGGCGAACGCGTAGGCCGCCAGCGAGCAGGCGAGCAGGTTGCCGACCACCGCGAGGCCGGTGATGACCGCCGAGTTCCACAGGTAGTAGCCGAAGGAGTGCTTCAGCGCGTCCCAGCCGCCGGCGTAGTTGTCGCCGGTGACCTCGGTGGGGACCAGTCCGGGCTCCCGGAAGATCAGCTCCTCGGGCTTGACCGAGCTGGAGATCATCCAGAGCAGCGGGTAGAGCATGAACAGCCCGAACACGATCAGCAGCAGGTGCTTGGTCAGCCGCGAGGCGGGCCGGAACAGCACCGGCGTGCGGTCGCCCGGCGCGCGCTTACTTGTCGTCGCCATAGAAGACCCAGAATCGAGACATGAGGAAGTTGACGGCGGTCAGGGCCCCGATGATGAGCAGCAGCACCCAGGCCATGGCCGCCGCGTAGCCCATCTCGTAGTTCTTGAAGCCCTTGATGTAGAGGTAGAGCGTGTAGAAGAGGGTCGAGTCGACCGGCCCGCCGTTGCCGCCGCTGACGACGAACGACTGCGTGAACGACTGGAACGACTTGATCACTTCGAGCACGGCGTTGAAGAAGATGATCGGCGTGAGCAGCGGCAGCGTGATCGAGCGGAACTGCCGGACCCGGCCGGCGCCGTCGACGCGGGCGGCCTCGTAGAGGTTGTGCGGGATCTGCCGCAGCCCGGCGAGGAAGATGACCATCGGGGCGCCGAACGTCCAGACGTGCAGGATGATCAGCGTCCAGAGCGCGGTGTCCGGGCTCGTGACCCAGCCCTGGCCGTGGTAGCCGAACCAGCCGAGGAAGGTGTTGACGATCCCGTCCGTGCCGAAGATCTTCCGCCACAGGATCGAGATCGCCACGCTCCCGCCGAGCAGCGACGGCAGGTAGAAGACCGACCGGTAGAACGACAGCCCGCGCAGCCCCTTGTCCAGCGCCATCGCCAGCCCGAGGGCGAAGGCGAGCTGGAGCGGGACGGACACGACGACGTAGGTGGTCGTGACCTTGAGGGAGTTGATGTAGCGGTCGTCGGCCGTGAACATCGTGTCGTAGTTGTCCAGGCCGACCCAGTGGGCCTGGCTCAGCAGGCTGTAGTCGGTGAACGACAGGTACAGCGAGGCGATCATCGGGCCGAGCGTGATCGCGAACAGCCCGAGGAACCAGGGCGCCAGGAACAGGTAGGCGGCCCATGCCTGCGAGCGGGCGCGGGAGCTCTTGCGGCGGCGGGTCCGGGGTCGGCGCGGGCCCGCCGGCGCGGCGGGCGCGACCGCGGGCTCGGCCGTCCCCGGCGCCTTGGCGGCCGCAGCGGGCCTCAGCGTCATCACTGGCCCTTCGGTGAGTCGGAAGTGGTTGAGATAGCGCTTTCTTAGCGCGTGGCCGGAGATGACGTCAACCCTTTGCAGTGACCTTCCTCACGCGTGATTGTGACCAGTTCCAGATAAGCCCAGGTCAGAGGCATATCCACTGTCGCGCCACATGCGTGTCTGCTAGAAGTCCTGCACTCGTTACTACAACCGTTTGCAGTCTTACGGCGCGTGGAACCGGTAGGTCGTGGCCGACGTGCGCTCCTCGCCGGGCCGCAGCACGGCGGAGGGGAACGCCGGCCGGTTCGGCGCGTCCGGGAAGCGCTGGGTCTCCAGGCACAGGCCCGCGAACGGGCCGTACGGGGTGGCGTCGCCGTCCAGCATGTGGCCGGTGTAGAACTGGACGCCCGGCTCGGTCGTGGTGACCTCCATCGACCGGCCGCTCACCGGGTCGGTGACCGCGATCCGGCCCTGGAGGACGTAGCAGTGGTCGTAGCGGCCGCCGCGCCGCGCGTCCACCCGGGTGGGCGCGGTGAAGTCGAACGGCGTCCCGGCCACCGGGGCCTGCTCGCCGGTCGGGATCTTGCCCTCGTCCACCGGCAGGTACCGGTCGGCCTCCATCGCCACGACGTGCCCCCGCACGTCGCCCGCCCCCGCCAGGTTGAAGTAGGAGTGGTTGGTCAGGTTCACCACCGTGGGGGCGTCGGTCGTGGCCCGGTACTCCAGGCGCAGCGCGTCGCCGTCCAGGACGTACCGGACGCGGGCCGTGAGCTCGCCGGGGTACCCCTCCTCGCCGTCGGGGCTCACCAGGGAGAGCACCAGGTCCGCGGGCCCCGCCGACTCGGCCCGCCACACCCGCTTGTCGAAGCCGCGGACGCCGCCGTGCAGGCTGTGCGCGCCGTTGTTGGCCGCGAGCCGGTACTCCCTGCCGTCGAGGGTGAACCGGGCGCGGGCGATGCGGTTGCCGTACCGGCCGACGACCGCGCCGAAGTAGCGGCTGCGGTGGAGGTAGTCCTCCAGCGTGCCGAGGCCGAGCACGACGTCGGTGCCGTCCGCCACCTGGAGCCGCTGCACGATCGCGCCGTAGGTGAGGACCGCGACGCGCAGCCGCCCGTTGTCCAGCACGTACCGGTCGACCCGCTCGCCGTCCGGGGTCGTGCCGAAGCTCTCGGCGGCGGCGGGGGCGCCGGCGGCGTCGTTGGATCTCATGGGATGCCTTTCGGGGGAGCGGTGGTCTCGCGGACCACGAGATGGGTCTCCAGGAGGGTCGCGGCGCTCATCGAGGTGATGAGCAGGTCGACGGCCATGCGCCCGGCGTCGGCCGTGGGCATGGCGACCGTGGTGAGCTTGGGCCGGTACAGGCGGCCGGTGATGCTGTCGTCGATGCCGATCACGCTGACGTCGCCGGGCACGCTCACGCCCAGCTCGTCGAGCCCCTCGATGAGGCCGATCGCGACGAGGTCGTTGTAGGCGAGCACGCCCGTCACCCCCGCCGCCGCGACCTGGGCGGCGACGGCGGTGCCGCCCTCCTCGGTGGGGGCGTTGGGGCCGATGACGACGGTGTCGAGGCCGGGCACGTCCGCGACCGCCTTGCGGATCTCGCCGCTGGTCCACGAGCCGGCCGGCCCCGCGACCAGGGCGACGCGCCGGTGGCCGAGCCCCGCGAGGTGCTCCATGGCGGTGCGGGCGCCGCGGGCGACGTCCATGAGGACGGTCGTCACGCCGCGCAGCCTCCGGTTGACCAGCACGGACGGGATCGTCCCGACCAGCTTCTCCAGGGCCTTGTTCGACGCGCGGGGGCTGCACAGCACGACGCCGTCGACCTGCTTGGAGAAGGCCAGGACGAGCTCCTCCTCCTTGGCGGGGTCCTCGTCGGTGTCGGCGACGAACAGGTGGTAGTCCCGGGCGCGGGCGGCGGCCTGCGCGGCCTTGATGAGCGGGGGGAAGAACGGGTTCGCCAGGTCGGCCACGATCAGCCCGAGGTTGCCGGTCCGCCCCGTGGTGAGCGACCGCGCCGCCCGGTTCGGCCGGTAGCCCAGCTCCTCCGCCGCTGAGAGGACGCGCGTCCGCGTCTCGGCGTTCACCATGTGCGGCGCGGAGAAGGTCCGCGACACCGTCGACACGTGTACGCCGCATGCGCGGGCGACGTCCCGGATAGTCACTGCCATGGCGCCCACTCTAACGCAACCGTTTGCAAGGAGGCGATGATCAATAGTGTCGTTTGCGCTGGTCGCACGATGGGCGCTTGACGGCCCGGCGGTGTTGGCGCGATCGTTACTGCAACTGGTTGCAGACCCTCCGAAGGAGTCCATGCGGTGAGCAGAGTGCTCGTCACCGGAAGCGCGGGCCGACTGGGCCGCAGCGTCGTCACCACGCTGGCGGCGGCCGGCCACGAGGTGATCGGCGTCGACACCGCCCCCGGCACGCCCCGGGACGCCGCCGGGACACTACCGGCCGATCTCACCGACCTCGGCGAGGCCCACTCGGTGGTCGCCCGGTTCCGGCCGGACGCGGTCGTCCACCTCGCCGCGATCGCCGTCCCCTTCGGCCGGACCGACGCCACCACGTTCCGCGTCAACACCCAGCTCGCGTTCAACGTCTGCGCGGCGTCGGTGGCGCTCGGCGTGGCGCGGCTCGCCGTCGCGAGCAGCCCGACCGTGATCGGCTACGGCGCGCCCGGCGGCTGGACCCCCGACTACCTGCCGCTCGACGAGGAGCACCCGGCGCGGCCCTGGAACGCCTACAGCCTGTCCAAGCTCGTCGCCGAGCAGACCATGCGGACGTTCGCGCGCTCCGGCACCGGCACGCGGATGGCCGCGTTCCGCCCCTGCTTCGTCATCGCGCCGGAGGAGTGGGAGGGCGCGCCGACCCAGTCCGGGCACACCCTGCGCGAGCGGCTCGACCGGCCCGAGATCGGCGGCGTCTCGCTGTTCAACTACCTCGACGCCCGCGACGCCGGCGAGTTCATCGGCGCCCTCCTCGACCGGCTGCCCCACCTGGAGCGCAACGGCGAGGTGTTCTTCGCCGGCGCCGGCGACGCGCTCGCCCGCGAACCGCTCGCCGAGCTGCTGCCCCGCCTCCACCCGGAGACCAAGGAGGCCGCGGGCGCGCTCACCGGCACGTCCCCGGCCTTCTCCGCCGCCAAGGCCGAGCGGCTGCTCGGCTGGTCCGCCAAGCGCAGCTGGCGCACCGAACTCGTCTGAGAGGGACCGGCATGATCAAGGATCTGGCCGTCGAGCTGCGGACGGTGCCGCTGGCCCGGCCCTGGGGCGCGGACGTCCCGAGCAACCACGTCCTCTTCGTCACGCTCACGCTGGACGACGGCCGCTCGGGGACCGGGATCTCCTGGACCCCGCAGATCGGGGCGCACGCGGTCAAGGCGCTGCTGGAGCACGACGTCCGCGACGCGGTGATCGGGCTCCCGCCGCATCCGGGCCTCGTGTGGGACCGGCTGTCGGCCCGCCTCGGCGAGGCGGGGCGGTCGGGGATCGTCCCCATCGCCCTCGCCGGGGTCGACCTCGCGCTGTGGGACCTGGAGTGCGGGGACCGCTCCCTCGCGGACGTCCTCGGGCCGCGCCGCGAGAGCGTCCCGGTGTACGGCAGCGGCATCAACCGCCACTACCCGCTGGACGAGCTGACCGCGCAGGCCGCCCGGTGGGCCGCCGCCGGGCACCCCGCCGTCAAGGTCAAGGTCGGGCTGCCCGCGCTCGCCGACGACGTCGCGCGGGTCGCCGCCGTCCGCGAGGTCATCGGCCCGGACACCGCGCTGATGATCGACGCGAACCAGCGCTGGGACCTGCACCGGGCCAGGACGGCGCTGCGCGCGCTGGAGCGGTTCGACCTGTTCTGGGTCGAGGAGCCGCTGCCCGCCGACGACCTCGCCGCCCATGTGGAGCTGCGCCGCAGTGTGGGCACGCCGATCGCGGTGGGCGAGAACATCGCGACCGCGCACGGCTTCCGCGACCTGCTGACCGCCGGTGCCTGCGACGTCGTCCAGCCGAACGCGGTCCGGGTCGGCGGCATCACCCCGTTCCTGCGGATCGCCGACCTCGCCCGCGTCTTCGACGTGCCGGTCTACCCGCACCTGCTCACCGAGCTGTCCGGGCAGCTGGCGCTCGCGCTGCACCACCCCGCGATGGTGGAGCTGCCGGAGGACGCCACACTCACCGACCTGGGGCTGCTCGCCGACCCGTCCCCGGTGGAGATCACCGGCAGCGAGCTGCGCGCGACGGGCGCGCCCACGCGGTGGACGGCGGAGGCGGCGCGATGAGGCCGGTGCGGGTCGTCGTGGCCGGGGTCAACGGCTACGGCCGCCACCACCTGGAGAACGTCCGGCGGCTGGCCGCCGCGGGCCGGGCCGAGCTGGCCGGGGTGTGCGACGTCCGGCCGCCGTCCGGCCTCGGCGTGCCCGTCTCGGCCGACCTTCCGGCGCTGATCCGGGAGACCGGGGCGGAGGCGGCGGTGATCGCCACCCCGATCCACACCCACGCCCCGCTGGCGGTGGCCGCGCTCCGCGCCGGAGCGCACGTGCTGCTGGAGAAGCCGCCCGCCCCCTCGGTCGCGGAGTTCGAGGCGATCTCCGCCGCGGTGGCCGAGACGGGGCTCGGCTGCCAGGTCGGGTTCCAGTCGCTCGGCTCGGCGGCGGTCCCGGCGGCGCGGGACGCGCTCGGCGAGCCGGTCCGCGCGATCGGGGTGGCCGGGGCGTGGACGCGGCCGTTCGGCTACTACACCCGGTCGCCGTGGGCGGGCCGCCGCCGGCTCGACGGCGTCGACGTCATGGACGGCGCGCTCACCAACCCCTTCGCCCACGCCGCCGCGTCCGCCCTCGCCGTCGCCGGGGCCGACACGGTCGGCTCCGTCGCCGGGATCGAGCTGGAGCTGCACCGCGCCAACGCCATCGAGTCCGACGACACCTCCAGCGCCCGGCTGCGGCTCGCCGACGGCACCGTCATCGCGATCACCGTCTCGCTGTGCTCCGGCGGGCGCACCGAGCCCTACCTGCATCTGCACGGCGAGCACCGGTCGGCGCGCTTCTTCTACACCCTCGACGAGATCGAGTCCGGCGGGGTCCGCACCGGATACGGTCGCACGGACCTGCTCGGCAACCTCATCGCGCACATCCGCGGCGGCGCCGAGCTGCTCGTCCCGCTCGCGCGCACCGGCGGCTTCACCCGGCTGCTCGACGAGATCCGGCGCGCCCCCGACCCGCGGCCGGTCGACGCGCGGTTCGTCCGCCGCGAGCCGTCCCGGCTGGTCCTGCCCGGCATCGAGGCCCTCGCCGTGCGCGCGGCCGAGGACCTCGCCACCCTGTCCGAGCTGGGCTTCCCCGGCAGCCTCGGCGCGGTCGAGGCGCCGTGGCCGCGCCCGCGGCTGCGGGTGGACGGGAAGGACGTCGCCGACTACGTCCAGCGCGGCGACCTGCAGGTCACCGACGCGCCCCGGCCCCATCTGCACCCCGTCCGCACCCTCGGCGGGACGGTCGTCACCGAGACCCGGCCGGACGACCATGTCCACCACTTCGGGGCGGGCATCGCGGTCTCCGACGTCGACGGGGCCAACTTCTGGGGCGGCTCCACCTACGTGCCAGGCGAAGGCCCGCGGATGCTGCCCAACCACGGGCGGCAGCGGCGCCGCACGCTCCGGCCCGTCGACGGCGGCTACGCCGAGAGCCTCGACTGGGTCGGCCCGGACGGCACCGTCCTGGCCGCCGAGGAGCGCACCCTCACCGCCCGCCCCGTCTCGGGCGCGTGGGCGCTGGACGTCGCGTTCAGCCTGACCGGCCGGACGGGGAAGCCGCTCGTCCTGCAAAGCTCAGCCTGCAAGGGCCGGACGGGCGCCGGCTATGGTGGGTTCTTCTGGCGCGCACCCAAGGACTCCGCCGGCATCGCCGTCTTCACCGGTGAGGCGTCGGGGGAGGAGGCCGTGCACGGCAGCGTCACCCCCTGGCTGGCACTGACCTCGGACGCGTGGAGCCTGGTGTTCGTCCAGACCACGGGGCTCGACCCCTGGTTCGTGAGGGTCGCCGAATACCCCGGCGTCGGCCCGGCCCTGGCCTGGGACGCCCCGCTGACCGTCCCCGACCGGCTCGACCGCGCGGTGACCGTGGTGGTCGCCGACGGGCGGCTCACCCCCGGCCAGGCCCGCGACCTCGCCGCCGAGGGGACGGCCCGGTGAGGGTGTTCATCGCCGGAGACTCCACCGCCGCGGACTACCCGTCGGGGCAGGCGCCGCAGGCGGGCGGCAGGCGCTCACGGCGCTGCTGGACGTCACGGTCGTCAACGCCGCCAACTACCCGCGCGGCAGCGCCGACGACACCCACTTCACGGCCGCCGGGGCGATCGAGGCCGCCCGGCCGCTGCTGGCGGAGGCCGGTCCGCTGCTGCCGCCCGCCGCCCGCACCCCCGCCGACCTGACCTGGAGATCCCCGATGCCGGTCCGGAGCATCGACGTGCGCTCGGGCCGCCTCCGCGCGGAGCACGCCGCGGCCACCCGCAGGAGGCGGGCGCGGCCGGCCGCCGCGCCGCCGACCTGCTGCCCGTCCTCGACGAGGCCGGGCCGCGCGGGCGCGCCGCCCTGCTGGAGGCGATGGCCGACGCGCTCGCCGCCGTCCAGAGTGCGCCCACGATCGCCCTGTACAGCGAGCCGCACGAGACCGATCTCGCCGCCCGCCTGGCAGCCCTGGCCCGCGACCGTACGGGCCCAAAGGTCCCTGCCGCCTGTGCTGGGTAGGGCGGACACCGGAAACTTTGTCAGGCGAAGGTGACCGTGTTCTCCCAGCCGAAGGCGGCAGTGCG
>NZ_JBFARO010000075.1:0-37323 GCF_040677125.1 Actinomadura sp. NPDC049382 | reverse complement strand
CGTCTAACAGGGGCTTCTTCGCTTCACCGGCCGAACGCCAGCATCGCGATCACTTCGTGATCACCATCTCCCCAGACCGATGAAAAAGGGTCAGTGTTCAACCGCGGCGACAACCACCTTGATCGCCTCGACCTCGTCCTGCCGCGACTGCGTGACACTGCCTGTTGCACTCATGAAGGTCACTCTCACCCCTCAAGCGCGCTTGAGGTCAACACGCCCAGCCCACCAGACGCCGACATCACACTCGCCCCACACGAGATGCCCCGACGCAACCCCGATTCGATCAACAGCGACCAAGCCCAGCCCCAATCTGCACGCGCCAACTCGACCGGTCACGGCCCCGTGCCTAGGTCGGTGGGCAGGTGCGAGTGCTGCGGCAGGGGCGGGAGGTTGACGGGTTGCTCAGCTTGGTGATCAAGGGAGGGCCTGCTCCTCCGCTGGCTGCGAGACCGGGCGAGTCATTCCCGGGTCGGACGGGTGATGTGCCAGGTGCCCGAAGGTGGCCTTCACCTCGGTCCCCGCCGTCCGCGGCCAGCTCGCGCACGTATGGGGCGTCGAGAGATCTGGGTGAGCCTCCAGCCGCGTTACTGCTTCGTCCGATGATGCCGGCGACAGAATGGCGCGAGTGACTGCGAGACCGGGCGAGTCACTCCCGGCTGGGACGGGTGACATGCCAGGTGCCGGACGGAGTGATCCAGACAAGCAAGCCCGGCCAGATCTGCGTGAGCTTCCAGCCGCGTGACTGTTTCGTCCGATGATGTCGGCGGCAGAGTGGCGCGAGGTTGCAGCGGCAGGTGGCGCCGGTCGGCCAGGGGACGGTGTGGTCGACGTCGCAGCGGTGAGCGGGCTGGTTGCAGGTGGGGAACACGCAGGTGGGGTGGCGTTCGGCGATCTCGCGGCGGAGCGCGGTGGAGGGCCGGTATCCGGGCTGTCCGTGCTGGTCGAGGCCGTCGCGGCAGGCCGTGGCTCGGGGCTCGGCGAATTCGTGGTGCAAGTGCTGGACGGTTTCGCCGATCGCGGCGGGGAGCCGGTCCAGGGTGCCGGTGGCGCGGGCCTGGCGGTGAACGTGGGTGAGGCAGCGTTGCACCGCCTCGGCGACCTGCTGTCGTAGAGCCTCGTGCGGGGCGGCGTCGTTAGTAGACGGAACGGCGCTCAGATGCCGACGGCCGTCCATGTCCTGGGGTTGTTCGGCACCCGCTGCGCCATCAAGAGATGCGGTGGCAAGGACTCGCGGCATTACAGGCTGGGCCGCGTGCGGCGCGGGCCGTTCTTCCGCCGATGGCCCGTCCAGACCAGCGGGCCAGGTCGGTGTGGGCGGATTGGTGGACGTGGCGGCGTCGAAGGTGGCGCGGACGGCGTCCGGGAGGGTGGCGCCCTGGAGGAGACGGGTGGCCAGGTCGGCGCGAAGCTGATGGAGGGTGCGAGGGTCGCCGCTCGCCTTGATGCCGTGGGCCGCCGCACTGATCTTGTTGTGCGCGGCGTGCGCGTCTTCGAGGGTGATGTCGGTGAGGGCGAGGGCGGCGGTGCCGGCGGGTGTCTCCCACAGTTCGAGGCGGCGGTTCTTGACGGTCGCGCGGGCGCGTTCGTCTGACTCCTCGGGAGCGAGACGCTTGGTGAGGGCCTTGAGTCTGCGGCGCAGTTGCCCAGTCGTGCGAATCGGGGCCTCGTCCAGGATCGCGGCCTCGATGCGTGCGGCGAGGTGCCCGGGCAGGGATTGGCAGGCGTCGGCGATGACGCGGGCCCGCGCGAGGTCGATGCGTCCGGCCGCAAGGGCCTGCCGCGTGCCGGGGAGGACGGTGTGGAGGCGTTCGGCCAGATCGACCAGGGTTGCTGCAGCGTTCCCGGTGACCGTCAGCGCGGCCCCGACCTCCTCGATCACCGATTCGTGCGCCGACAGGACCCGGAAGTCGGGCTCTTCCTTCTCCTCGTCGGCGGTGCGGCGGCGGGTGAGTTCGGCGATCGCGGCCAGTTCGCGGGCCTGCGCCCAGGAGGTCTGGCGGCGCGCGGCGACCGCGGCGTCCAGCAGTTCGGCGTCGGACAGGCTCCCCAGGTCGCCGGTCAGGTCCGGGACGGGCCGCGGAAGGGGCGGTGAGGGTTCGCAATCAGCGACACGGAACAACGGCTGAGCCGACATCATCACTCCCCCTCACTCCCTCCCATGATATCCGATCCATTCGAACAAAGTAGCGAACATTCCCTAGGGGACTGAATTCTGTCGCCGCCCATGGCCGACGAATGGAGGAATCGCTATGATCTTCCGGATGTCGACGCACTCCGGGGGCTTTCACCGTGCAACCACCGCAACCGCCCTATAGCGGCCAGCCGCCTCACCGGCCTCCGGCCGGCCCTCCCGGCCCTCCCGGTCCCCCTGGTTGGGGCCCGCCTCCCGGTGGTCCTCCCGGTTGGGGCCCGTCCGGCCCTCGGCCGCCGAAGGGCGGTAACGGGATGGTCGTCGTCATCGTGGCCGTCACGGGCTTCCTGCTGCTGGTCGGCGGTGGCGCGGCCGTGCTGTTCTGGTCGGACGACGATGACTCTCCGAGCACGACGTCGGTGGCTTCGAGGCCCTCGTACTCGGGTCTTCCCACGCCGCCCACCTACAGCCCGCCCACGTACAGCCCTCCGTCCTTCCCCACCTCGGATCCGACCCCCGAGCCGACGTACTCACCGCCTCCGCAGAACTATGGAGCCATCGCCGTAGGACGGAACGGCGCGATCGGCAAGGCGTGGGACTACGACACCCCGGCGGCCGCCAGGAGGCGCGCGCTGAACGAGTGCCCCACCTCGGGCTGCAAGGTCCTCACGACCTTCGTCAATGGGTGCGGGGCCGTCGCGTACAACTCCAGAACCAACAAGTACTGGGGCGGCCACGGCTCCACCAAGGCCGCAGCCCAACGCAACGCCATCAACAACGCAGGCGGCGGTCGCTGGATCACCTGGGTCTGCACCACCCGGTAGGCAGGTGCGGGCCGCACCCCGCACCTACCGCAACCATGCTCACCCATCTGGAACCGGCGACCGCAACCAACGTGACAGCAACCCACAACAACCGGGACGTGAGCACCCACCCGCCAGTGGCCGGCCCAGCCGTCCACCTGCATCAGCGGTCCTTGCTCCGCTAGAAGGCCCGGCCACGCACTCACCGCCAGGAGCGCGGCGACCCCGGCCACGCACCCACGTGCATCTGCAGGACGGCGGCGTCCGACAGAACTCGGCGAGCCCCACCGGCCCCTGCCCTGCCTTGAGGGATCGCAATTGCCCGGACGGTCCGCGCCCTGCCGTGACCCGCTGACGGTGAGGACAACGACAGCGAAAGATCCCTTCGTCCAGTCCATTCATGACTCGGACGCACAGGTCGCCCCCGCCCCTCGGCGCGCCGACCATGATCCACATCTCGGCGACCGCCCGCTGCCGCGCCCCTACGGGGGTTTCTGACGCACCCCGCCCTATCGGCTCCATTCGCGAACAAGTAGCGGATTCGAACGGCGTCGCACTCCGCAGACGGCCGATGCGGGCGAACGGGGAACCGCGCAGACCGCCCCTCCGTCCGATGAAGGATTCACCACGATCTTCCGTATAACAACGCACTCCGGGGGCTTTCACCGTGCATCCTCCACCGCCGCCCCACGGCGGCCCGCCGCCCCATCGGCCTCCGGCCGGTCCTCCCGGCCCTCCCGGTTGGGGGCCGCCGCCCGGCGGTCCTCCCGGTTGGGGCCCGTCCGGCCCTCGGCCGCCGAAGGGCGGCAACGGGATGATCGTCGTCATCGTGGCCGTCACGGGCTTCCTGCTGCTGGTCGGCGGCGGCGCGGCCGTGCTGTTCTGGTCCGACGACGATGATGATCGCCCGAGCACGACATCGGTGGCTTCGAGGCCCACGTACTCGGGTCTCCCGACGCCGCCCACGTACAGCCCGCCGTCCTTCCCCACTTCGGAGCCGACCACCTCGGCGCCGACCTACTCACCGCCTCCGCAGAACTATGGCGCCATCGCCGTAGGACGGAACGGCGCGATCGGCAAGGCTTGGGACTACGACAGCGCGGCAGCCGCCAGGAGACGGGCACTCAACGAGTGCCCCACCTCCGGCTGCAAGGTCCTCACCACCTTCGTCAACGGCTGCGGCGCCGTCGCTTTCAACTCCAGAACCAACAAGTACTGGGGCGGCCACGGCTCCACCAAGGCCGCAGCCCAACGCAACGCCATCAACAACGCAGGCGGCGGCCGCTGGATCACCTGGGTCTGCACCACCCGGTAGGCGAAGCGCCCCCATCCGCCCTTGTGTCGCAACGTGCCTGACCCGAGCCAGTGGGGTCAGGCACGTTGCACTGGAGGCCGCCCCGCTCACGGCCTGCGCAGCAGATGCGGAGGGTACGGAGGATGGGGATGGGCCGGCGCCTGGGGAAAGTGGTGGTGCCGCGGGGACGGACGGTTCGGCCACCAGTTCCAGGAGCCCAGAAGCGCCATCAGAGCCGGCAGGACGAAGATGCGGATGACGACCGCGTCGATCAGGATGGCGGCCGCCAGGCCGACGCCGAGCTGCTTGAACTCGACCATGCTGAGCGTCCCGAAGATCGAGAAGACGGCGACCATGACGATCGCGGCGCTGGTGACGACGCCGGCCGAGCGGGTGATGCCCTCGCGGACGGCGTCCCGGGTGGGCAGGCCGTGCCGGGCGGCCTCGCGGATCCGGCTCACGACGAACACGTGGTAGTCCATCGACAATCCGAACAGCATCACGAACAGGAACAGCGGCAGCCAGGAGACGACCGCGCCGGAGGACGTGAAGTCCAGCAGGTTCTCCGCCCAGGTGTGCTGGAAGACCGCCACGAGAACCCCGAACGCCGCGCCCGCCGACAGCAGGTTGAGCAGGGTGGTCGACAGCGCGATCGCGGGCGAGCGGAAGATGAGGCCCATCGTCACGAGGGTCAGGAGCAGGACGAAGCCGACCACCAGCGGCAGTCGTTTCTCCAGGTGGTCGGTGAAGTCGACGCCCTCGGCGACCTTGCCGGTGACGGCGTACTCGGCTCCGGGGACGGCGCCGACCGCCTGCGGCACCCAGGCGCGGAGCGTCTCCAGTGAGCGGCGGGCGCCGTCGCTGTTGGGCGTGTGCGGGGTGGCGATGCCGATCAGGTGCACCCGGCGGTCGGCCGACGCCTTGACGGCGGGACGCCGGTCGTGCGCGAAGAGCGGGTCGGCGGCCGTGCGGCGGGCCAGGGCGGCGAGGGCCGTCTCGACCTCGTCCGACCGGTCGGCCGGGGCGCGCACCGCGACCTCGTGGACGGTCCCCTCGCTGGGGAACGCGTGGGTCAGCCGGTCCATCGACCGCACGACGGCGATGTCGCGGGACAGGTCGTCCGAGCCCGGCTGCTTGAGCCGCATGTCCAGCGCGGGGGCGGCCAGCAGGAGGAGCAGCCCGGTGGAGACCGCCAGGGTGACCGCCGGGTGGTTCAGCGCGGGGCGCAGCAGCGCGGGCCACAGCCGCGACTCGCCCTGGCGGAGGGTGAGGCGCCACAGGACGGGGATCCTCGGGCGGTCCGTCCAGCGTCCGAGCTTGGCCAGCAGCGCGGGCAGCACGGTGAGGGACGCGAGCACGGCGACCGCGACGACGATGATCGAGCCGGTGGCGAGGGACGAGAACGTCGCCTCGCCGGCCAGGTAGAGCCCGGCCATCGCGACGATCACCGTCATGCCGGACACGACGACCGTGTGCCCGGACGTCTCCGCCGCGATCTCGATCGCGTCCGGCCGGCCCCGGCGCCGCTCCTCCCGCTCCCGCTTGAGGTAGAACAGCGAGTAGTCGACGCCGACCGCCATCCCCATCAGCAGGATCACGTTGCTGATCGCGCTCGTCGCGGGCAGCACGTGCGAGACCAGCGCGGACAGCCCCATCGCGGCGGCGACCGACGACAGCGCCAGCGCCACCGGCACGCCCGCGGCGATGACGGCGCCGAACACCACCAGCATGATCAGCAGGGTGAGCGGCAGGCTGATGAACTCGGCCCGCTTGAAGTCCTCGCCGAGCGTCTCACCGAGCCCTTTGGCCGTCGAGCCCGTCCCGACCTGCTCCACGCGCAGGCCCGGGTTGGCCCGCTGCACCTCCGCGCTCTGCGCGAGCAGCGGGTCCACGCGGCGGTCGGCGGTCTCGGTGTCGCCCTTCATGGTCACCGGCACGAGCACGGCGGTGCCGTCGGGCGACCGGACGGGGCGTCCGACCGACTCGACCTCGGGGAGCGCCTTCATCCGCCGGACGACGTCCGCGGCGGCGGCCCTGGCCGTCCGGGCGTCGAGTTTCCCGCCCTCGGTGCGCGTGATGAGGACGTTCTCCTCGGGCTTCTCCGGGAAGTGCCCGGACTCCGCGATGCGCCCGGCCCGGCCCGACTCCCCGACCCCGGACTCCGCGTCGCTGATCTTGTTGGTGCCGGCGGCGCCGCCGAGCGCCAGGCACAGCACGACGAACAGCGTCCACAGCCCGATCGCCGTCCAGGGCCGCCGCGCACTCCACCGCGCCACCCGCACCGTCACCGATTTCTTGATCTCCACGCGGACGACGCTATTTTCCGGGCCGGTACCGGCCCCATGGGGCAAACCATCGGATCCCGCCGCGTCACCACACCTCACCTCCTGCGGAAATCCTCAGGGGGACGAAAGGTGCGCCCTCCGCAGCCGCGCAGGCACTGCTCCAGTCCCGGGCGCGGCCCAGGACGAGGGTGCAGGGGGCGACCGAGCCCTCAACCAGGACAGTGCTGTTTCCCCTTCTTGGTCGGCCACGCGTCCGGTATTGCACGGAGATCCAAGATCGCAGGCGGCCTCCGAATCGGCTGTCTACCGACCGGCTTTTTGTCCGAGACCATGGATCAATGGGGCGCGGCGCTGCCAGTCTTGATACGGACCACGGCGCACGTTGGGAGAGTGAGAATTGCGCGCGATAGGCAGGCGCCACTCCGTGCAGCTGCACCATATGGTGAGCACACGCCAGGTCGGCGACACGATCGTGAACCGCTACAGGGTGTCTCCGATAGAAGTCCTACGCCCCGACCAGGGAAGCAGCGTCATGGAGGTGCGGTGCGGCGCCTGTGACGGTGTGGTTCGGCTGCGAGTCCACTCCGTCCAGCGCACCAGGAGGGCACGGCGCCGCTGGCTGGGCCTGGTCGCACTGGCACTGCTGGTCGTCGCGGCGGGGTCGTTCGAGATATTCCGTTTCGAGTCCGGCCATTATGGGGATCCGGAGTTCCTGTTCATCGTGACCCCGGTCGCATGGATTCTCGGCTTGGCCGCCGCCGTTTTCTTGAGTTTTCGCTGGCACCAGGAGGACGGTGTGCGCATCACCGGGCAGCCGACGCCGGGCGCAAGGCACGAGTTGCTGCCGTTCGTTCACTGAGGCGCGCCGCCATGTCGTGGCGGCCCTCGGAGATGAAGGGCGGTACCGAAAACCAGACCGGCCCGCCCAAGGCGCCGAGACTATCCTCGAAGCGGCGGGAGGGGAGCGATGCTCGGACGTGTCCGGCGCCGGCGCTGGTTCTGGCCGCTGGTCGCCGCCGCGGCGGCGGTGCTCGTGTCCGGTTTCGTGTTGGGCGCGCCGAGGGCGGACGACGACGGGACGGTCCGCGTGATGACCTACAACCTGCGCGGCGTGAACGATCCGCCGCCGAGGGACTGGAAGACCCGGCTGCCGCTCGTCGAGCGCGTCCTGCGCCGCCACCGCCCCGACCTGCTGGGCGTGCAGGAGGCCCGCTGGTACCAGGTGAAGGATCTGACTCGGGTGCTGAAGGACTACGGCTGGGTCGGCCTCGGCAGCCAGGGCGGCACCCGCGACCAGTTCCTGGCGGTCTTCTACCGCCGGGACCGGTTCGAGGTGCTCGACTTCGACCACTTCTGGCTGTCCGACACCCCGTCCGTCATCGGCTCGGCCACCTGGGGCAACCGCTACGTCCGGATGGTGACCTGGGCCAAGCTCCGCGACCGCCGCACCGGAGCGGTGCTATACCAGGCCAACACGCACCTGGACAACATGTCCGCGGACTCGCGGGTGAGGAGCGCCCGGCTGATCCTCGACCGCGTCCGCGCGTTCGACGCGGGCGTGCCCGTGGTGCTCACCGGCGACTTCAACGCCGCGGCCGGCGCGTCGCCGGTGTACTCGATCCTCACCGGCGCCGACGCCTTCCGCGACACGTGGACGACCGCCGGCCGGCACGGCCCGCAGTACCGCTCCGAGAACCACTGGCTCCCGCCGGAGAGGGACGGCCGGCGCATCGACTGGATCCTGGCGCGCGGTGCCGTCCGCACGGTCTGGGCGGAGATCGACCCCTACCGGGACGGCGATACCTACCCGTCCGACCACGACCCCGTGATCGCCCACCTGAAGGTCGGCTGACGCCCCGCGCGCGGTCAGGTGAAGTGGTGGACGGTGCCGGCGGGCAGACCGGGGTCGCCTTCGCGGACGAAGCCGGTCCAGGCGCGGCGCACCCGCTCGACCAGGCCGGCGGGCCGTTCGCCGGCGAGCATCGGCGCGTCGCGCCAGGCCGCCGCGCTGCCCAGGGTGAACGGCAGCTCGATGCAGTGGCAGGCGCCGTAGGGGCTCTGCGGCGGATGCCAGTCGAAGCGGTAGAGCCATGGCACCGCCCCGTGCTCGGTGAGCGCCCGCGCCAGCCGCCGCGTCGGTTCGTCGAACAGCTGCTCGGTGGCCAGGTCGATGGCGATCCGCGTGGCCGTCCGGCCGTCCGGTGCGGCGCGGCCGGGGTCGCCGAACCAGTCGGCGGCGACGCGCGCCAGGTCGTCCGGGCCGAGCGCCGCCACTCGGTCGTCGAGGGCGAAGAACGCCGCCGCCTCGTCGCGGGTGGTGCCCATCAGCAGCTCGACGCCGTCGGCGGCGCGCGCGCCGACCTCGCCCACCGGGTCGGCCGCGACCAGGTCGCCGTCGGCGACCAGCTGGAACGGCGGGACGGCGCTGAGCGGGACGGCGGTGCGGCGGGCGACCGCGCCCTGGGCGGCCAGCAGCGCGGTGACCGGGACGCGGGCGAGGCGGTCGGCCCGGCCGGGGTCGATGCCCAGTTCGTCCAGGAGCAGGCGGCCGGTGCGCTCGGCATCGTCCACCTGGTCGGGAAGCATGCCCGCCGGGGTGCTCTGCAGGATCGCGCGCCGGAACAGCCCGCGGGCCCGTCCGCCGGAGAGCAGCGCCAGGATGGACTGGGCACCGGCGGACTGGCCGGACACGGTGATGTGGTCCGGGTCGCCGCCGAACGCGGCGATGTTGTCGCGGACCCAGTGCAGGGCCGCGAGCTGGTCGAGCAGCCCGAGGTTCCCCTCGCTCACCCCGGGCAGGCGGAGGAAGCCGAGCGCGCCGAGGCGGTAGTTGAGGGTCACCACGACGATGTCGCCCTCGGCGGCGAGTTCGGCGCCGTCGTACCAGCCGACCCCTCCCGAGCCGCTGGTGTACCCGCCGCCGTGCAGGAAGACCAGGACCGGGCGGCCGTCGCCCGGCGGCGCCCACACGTTCAGGTACAGGCACTGCTCGGCCTGCGGCGTCTGGAAGGCGCCCATCACTCCTTCCAGGCGGGACGGGGGCTGCGGTGCGGCCGGGCCCGGCCCGGCGGCGTCCCGGACGCCGGGCCGCGGCGGCACCGGCCGGGGCGCGGCGAACCGGTCGGCGAGCGCGTAGGGGATGCCGCGGAAGGCGGTGACCGGGCCGGCGGCGACGCCGCGGACGCGGCCCGCGGCCGTCTCGGCGATCATCGGGCGGTGAAGAGCAGGGCGGCGCCGTGGGCGTCGCGGGCGGACACGGTGAAACCGCCGTCGGCGGCGCGGGTCGCGGTGCCGCCGGCCTCGACGATCGCGCGCGCGGCGGCGACGTCGTCCACCGCGACGGTCATCGCGGCCAGGTAGGACTTGGCCGGGGCGGGCTCGCCGGGCAGCACCTCCTCCGCGCGCGAGGCCCGGACGAGCTCCAGCCGTCCGGCCGCCAGGTCCAGCACCGTGCGCGGCCCCCGCGTCCGGGGCTCGGTCCGCAGGATGCTGGCGTACCGGGCGGTGACCGCGTCGGCCTCGCCGTCGTCCACCACGATCAGCACCGCCTCCAGGGCCCGCGCGCCGTTGGGATGCCGCAGGTGGCGCGGCTGGTGGACGTACTCGCGGGTGAGGTGCTGCGCGATCCCCACGTACGCCTCCGGGGTCGTGCGCGGGTCGAGGTGCAGGGCGCGGGCCCGCATGGTGCGCGTCCCGTCCTCGGTGTCGACGTCGCGTTCGAGGTCGAGGACGCCGGAGGTGCGCAGCCCCCCGGCGGTCAGCCGCCGGTCGGTGGCCTCGGCGTCGCCGGTGTCGAAGTTCAGCAGCCGGAACCCCTCGTAGTCGGCGACCATCGCCTTGGTGCGCCAGGGGTCGGGCGCCGACTCGTCCACGATGCCCAGGAGTTCGATGTAGGCGCCGCCGAAGAGGGCGCACCGGTTGGCCGTGCATCCCGGCACCGGCGGCTCGCCGGGGCGCTCGTTCAGCAGGTGCCGGGAACGGGGGCTCAGCGTGAACCCGAACGAGAGGTAGGTGCGCTCCAGCGCGTCCAGATCGCGGGTCACGATGCCGGCGTGGTGGAAGCCGCGGATGTCGTGCGTGTCGTCTGCCATACGGGGATGCTGCAACGGCGACCGCCGTCCCGTCCCCCACGGGCGGGGCAGACGCCGCGATCCGACATCGAACTACCATCATCGGGTGGATTCGGTCACCCTCGACCCGGTCGACCTGCGGCTGCTGCACGCGCTCCATCTCGACGGGCGCGCCCCCTTCAGCAGGATCGCCGGCGTGCTCGACGTGTCCGACCGGACGGTGGCCCGCCGCTTCGCCCGGCTGCGCGCCGCGGGCGCCGCCCGCGTCACCGCCGTCGTCGACACGCGCGGCCTCGGCCACGCCGAATGGCTGGTGCGCCTGCGCGTGCCGCCCGCCGCCGCCGGCGCGCTGGCCCGGTCGCTGGCGCGGCGGCCCGACACCGCGTGGGTGACCGTGCTGTCGAGCGGCACCGGGATCGTCTGCGTCCTGCGCGCGCCCGCCGGACGGCCCGCCCCGCTCGCGGAGCTGGCCCGCGACCCGCGGATCCTCGACGTGCGGGCGGAGCGGCTGCTGCGCCACCTGATGGACCGCCGCTGGTTCGGCCGGACGTCGGCGCTCACCGCCGAGCAGGTCTCCGCGCTCCGGCCGCCGCCCGCCCCCGCCGGCACCGACCCGGTCGGCGCCGCCCCGGTCGTCCTCCGTGACCTCGACCGGCGGCTGCTGCCCGCCCTGGCGGCCGACGGCCGCGCCGCCTACCCTGGCCTGGCGCGCCGCGTCGGCTGGTCGGAGTCGGCGGTCCGCCGCAGGCTGGAGGCCCTGTGCCGGTCCGGCACGCTGCACTTCGACGTCGAGGTCGACCCGGCGCTGCTCGGCTTCACGGCCCAATGCCTGCTCTGGCTGACCGTCGTCCCGTC
Source organism: Actinomadura sp. NPDC049382 (assembly GCF_040677125.1). Classification (NCBI taxonomy): domain Bacteria; kingdom Bacillati; phylum Actinomycetota; class Actinomycetes; order Streptosporangiales; family Thermomonosporaceae; genus Actinomadura; species Actinomadura sp. NPDC049382. The sequence continues at coordinate 25,885 of NZ_JBFARO010000075.1, read as the reverse complement.
CCGGCTCGCCGCCACCGCCCGGGCCCTGGCGGGCGACGCCGAAGCGGCCTTCGTCGGCGCGACCACCGGACCGCACAACCTCCTGGCCATCGCCGTCTGCCGCGACGAGGACGCCCTCTACGCCTACCTCGCCGGCCGGATCGGGTCACTGGACGGCGTCGAACGCGTCGAGACCGCCCCGATCACGTCCTACAGCAAACGCGTCGCCCCAGCGCCCTGACCGGCCCCCGAGAACGGCCCCCGAGAACGGCAGAGCCCGCCGCGCGGTGCGCGACGGGCCCTGTCGTAGTGAGGGTCAGGCCAGGCCGGACTTCTTCAGCCACTCCTCGGCGACCTTCTCCTGGTCGTCCTTGTCGATGGCGATGCGCTTCATCATGTCCAGGAGGTCCTGGGTGGTGAGCTTGGCGGAGACGCCGTTCAGCGCCGCCTTCGCCTCGTCGTTCACCGCCTCCTTGTTGATCAGCGGCGTGACGTTCTGGGCGCTGAAGACGTTCTCCGGGTCCTCCAGGACGACCAGCTTGTTCTGCTGGATGGTCGGGTCGGTCGTGAACAGGTCGGCGGCCTGGATCTTGTTCTCGGTGAGCAGCTTCACCAGGGTGGCCTGGGCGCCCGCGTCGAACGGCTGGAACTTCTTGAACTCCAGGCCGTAGACCTTCTGGAGGCCGACGAGGCCCTGCTGGCGGGTCTTGAACTCCGACGGCCCGGCGATGACGAGGTCCTTGGCGACCGGCTTGAGGTCGGCGATGGACTTCAGGTTGTACTTGGCGGCCGTCTGCGGATTGACGGTGACGGAGTCCTTGTCCTCGGCCTGGGCCGAGTCGAGGATCTCCACCGACGGCGGCAGCTTGGCCTTGAGGGCGGCGTTGATCTCCTCGGTGGTCGCGGCGGTGCTGTTCTTGTCGACCGAGGTGGTGAGCAGGGCGCCGTTGTACTCCGGCATCACGCTGATGCCGCCCTTGACGACCTGGTCGTAGTAGATCTCGCGGGCGCCGATGTTGAACTTGCGGGTCACCTTGAGGCCCTTGGCCTCCAGCGCCTGCGCGTAGACCTCGCCGAGCAGGTTGCTCTCGGGGAAGTTGGCGCCGCCGACGGTGATCGTGCCGCTCTTGCCGCCGCCGGCGAGGGGGTTCTTGTCGTCGCCGGACGAGTCCCCGCCGCCGCAGGCGGACAGCGTGAGGGCGGCCGCGAGGCCGATCGCCGCGCCACGGATGAGTTTCTTCATGGTCCTTGTCCTTCGGTCGATCAGGAGGAACGGGCGGAGCCGAGCAGTCCCGGCGAGATCACGACGCGGCGCAGCGCCGCGAAGGCGAGCTGGACGATCAGGGCGAGCAGGACGACGAGCACGGTCCCCCCGATGACGAGCTGGTAGTCGTTGCGGGCCAGCCCGTCGATGATGTAGCGGCCGAGGCCGCCGAAGCCGGGGTAGGCGGCGATGGTGGCGGTCGCGACGACCTGGATCGCCGACGTGCGCAGCCCGAGCAGGATCAGCGGCAGCGCCATCGGCAGCTCCGCGTGCCACAGCACGCCCCAGCCGGTCATGCCCATGCCGCGCGCCGCGTCCTTGGCGTCGGCGTCGACGCCGCGGACGCCCTCGAAGGTGTTCACCAGAATCGGCGGGACGGCGAGCGCCACCAGCGCCACCAGCACCGGCGTGATGCTGTACTCGATCACGACGATGAACAGGATGAGCCCGAAGGTGGGGATCGCGCGGGCGAAGTTCGCGACCGTGATGGCGAGGAAGCCGCCGCGTCCGGTGTGCCCGATGAGCAGGCCGAGCGCCAGCCCGATCACCGCGGCGGCCGCGAGCGACACGCCGCTGTAGTAGAGGTGCTGGAGCAGCCGGTGCGGGATGCCGTCGGCGCCGTGCCACTGGGACGAGGCGGTCAGCCACGTCCAGAACAGGTCGATCTGGTTCCACACGTCGTTCACGAGGCCCCCCGGGCCGCCCGGGCCCACGGCGTGAGCAGGCGCTGGACGGTGACGAGGATCGCGTCCGTCACCAGGGCCAGCAGGATGATCAGGACGGTCGCGGCGATGATCTGCGTCTGGAACTGCAGCTGGTAGCCGCGGATGATGTCCTCGCCGAGCCCGCCCTGCCCGATCAGCTGGCCGACCGCGACGAGGCTGATGGAGGAGACGGCGGCGACCCGCGTCCCGGCGATGACGATCGGGACCGCGATCGGCAGCTCGACCTGCAGCAGCCGGCGCAGCGGCCCGAAGCCCATCGCGGTGGCGGCCTGCCGGACCGGCTCGGACACCGACGCCAGGCCGTCCACCACGTTCGGGACGAGCACCGACAGGCTGTAGAGGGTCAGCGGGATCATCACCGTGGACGGGTTGAGCCCGGTGTAGTCGATGAACAGCATGAACAGCGCGAGCGACGGGATCGCGTACAGCACGTTCGACAGCGTCAGCGCGGGCGGGTAGAGCCAGCCCCAGCGGCGGCACAGCACGCCGAGCGGCAGCGAGATGAGCAGCCCGAACAGCACCGGCAGCAGCGCGAGCCGCAGGTGCAGGACGGCGTGCTCGCCCAGCGAGTCGGTGTGCTCGCCGATCCAGCCCCAGTCGATGTCCATCAGCCGCCCTCCTTGGCAAGGGACGGCGCGCCGGGCTCGGCGTCCGCGCTGGATTCGGCGTCAGCGCTGGGCTCCGCCGCGTCCGCGTCGGTGCCGGTGCCGGAGCGGGCGATGGCGGTGGTCAGGTCCTGCTGGTCGGCGATGCCGACGAGCCGCCCGGCGGCGTCGACGCTCACGGCGCGGCCGGACGGCGACAGGATCGCGGCGTCCAGCGCGGCCCGGACCGAGTCGGTCTCGGTGTCGAAGGTGTGCCCGACCGGCGCGAGCCGCGCGTCGCCGAGCACGCCGGCGGACGGCAGGACGTCGGCCGCGGCCCAGCCGAGGGGACGCCGGTCGCCGTCCACGACCAGGACCCAGCCCTCGGCGGGCGCCTCGCTCACCGGGGTGTCGGCGGGCAGGACGCCGCGCTCGTTCAGCGGCACGGACGCGGACGGGACGAACGACAGCCGCCGGATGCCGCGGTCGCGCCCGATGAACCCGGCGACGAAGTCGTTCGCGGGCCGGGCGAGGAGGTCCTCGGGGCTGTCGACCTGGACGAGCCGGCCGCCGGTCTCGAACACCGCGATCCGGTCGCCGAGCTTGATGGCCTCGTCGATGTCGTGGGTGACGAACACGATCGTCTTGTGCAGTTCGTCCTGGAGGCGGAGGAACTCGTCCTGCAGCTCGCCGCGGACGACGGGGTCGACGGCGCTGAACGGCTCGTCCATCAGCATGATCGGCGGGTCGGCGGCGAGCGCCCGCGCGACGCCGACGCGCTGCTGCTGCCCGCCGGACAGCTGGAACGGGTAGCGCTTCCCCATCGCGGGGTCGAGCCCGACCCGCTCCATCAGCTCCAGCGCCCGCTCGCGCGCCTTCTTCTTGTTCCAGCCGACGAGGTAGGGGACGGTGGCGATGTTGTCGACGATGGTGCGGTGCGGGAACAGCCCGGCGTGCTGGATGACGTAGCCGATGCCGCGCCGCAGCTCGGCCGGCTTGCGCTCGCGCACGTCCCGCCCGTCGATGAGGACGCGGCCGGAGGTCGGGTCGACCATCCGGTTGATGGTCCGCAGCGCGGTGGTCTTGCCGCCGCCGGACGTGCCGACGAACACGGTGATGCGCCCGGTGGGGCATTCGAGGCTGACATCGTCCAGGGCGACGGTGCCGCCCGGGTAGCGCTTGGTGACGCCCTCAAAGGTGATCAACGATTCACGTCCTCGTTGGGCGCCCGCGACGCCGATGATCGATTTCGGCCTACCCGCCAACCGTAACCAATGGGTACGGTCACCTCGGTGTCCCAGCTTGTCCGGAACGTCGGTTGTCGAGCATAACTACCGGTAAACAGGGGAAAGTAGCGTAGCCGCGTGGAGAACAGCCGAATCGTTATCGACGGAACCGCGCTCACCTGCCGCCAGGTGGTGGCCGCGGCCCGTTCGGATGTGACGATCGTCATGGCCTCGGAGGGGGTCGAGCGGGCCCGCGCCGCCTGGCGGACCGCCCGCGAGGCCGCCGCGACGCAGCCGGTGTACGGGCGGACGACCGGCGTCGGCGCGAACCGCGTGGTGGACGTGGAGTGGGAGGACGCCGACGCGCACGGCCTGCGCCTGCTGCGCAGCCACGCCGCCGGGGCCGGGCCCCTCGTCGCCCCGGAGATCGTCCGGGCGATGCTGACCGTCCGGCTGAACCAGATCGCGGCGGGCGGGTCGGGGGTGGAACCGGGCGTGCTGGGCGCCCTCGCGGACGTCCTCAATCTGGGCCTCCTTCCTCCGGTGCCGGTGTACGGGGCGATCGGCACCGGCGACCTGACGGCGCTGGCGTCGACCGCGCTGTGCCTGCTCGGCGAGCGGGCGTGGCTGGCCGACCCGGACGGGAGCGCCGACCCGGACGGGGCGGCGCCGCGCGGACCGGGCTACCGGCTCGGCTCCGCCGACGCGCTCGCGTTCATCAGCTCCAACGCCGCCACGCTCGGGGAGGCGGCGCTCGCGGTCGCCGACCTGCGCGAACTGCTGCGCGCCTCGACGGTCGTCGCGGCGCTGTCGCACTTCGCCGTGCGGGGCTCGGAGGAGCCCTACGCCGAGGCGGTGCAGGACGCGTGCCCGCACCCCGGCCAGCGCGACACCGCGGCGGCGATGCGGGCGCTGCTCGCCTTCGACCGGCCCGCGCCGATGCGCATCCAGGACCCGTACGGGTACCGGGCGTTCCCGCAGGTGCACGGGCCCGCGCTGGAGGCGGCGCGGTACGCCGAGGAGGTCGTCACCCGGGAGATCAACGCCGCCGCCGAGAACCCGCTGGTCGACGTCGCCGGGCGGCGGGTCTGGCACAACGGCAACTTCCACACCGCGTACGTCGGCCTCGCGCTGGACTCGGCGCGCGCCGCGCTGTTCCAGACGATGGCGCTCGCCGCCGCCCGGCTCGGGACGCTCGCCGAGCCGTCGTTCACCGGCCTCTACCCGTTCCAGGGCGCCACGGAGGCGTCGTCCGGGATCATGATCCTGGAGTACGTGGCGCACTCGTGCCTCGCCGACGTCCGGCGCCTGGCGACGCCGGCGGCGCTCGGCAGCGCGGTGCTGTCGCGCGGCGTGGAGGAGCACGCGGGCTTCTCGACCCAGTCGGCGCGCGCGACGACCGACGCCGTCGCCGCCTACCGGCTCGGGCTCGGCTGCGAGCTGGTCGCCGCCGCGCGGGCGCTGCGGATGCAGGGGCGCGCGCCGTCCGGCGGGCCGCTGCGGGCGGCGACGGACCTGGCCGCCGCCGTCCTCGACCCGCGCGTCGAGGACCGGCCGCTCGACGCCGACATCGCGGCGGCGGCGGACCTGCTGCCCCGGCTCGCCCGGCTGCATCCCTGACCCGGCCCTACTCCGCCCGGCCGCCGGTGGAGGCGCGGACGCGCAGCGCCGGCTCGCGCACCACGCGGCGCTTGCGCGGCTTGCCGTCGATGACGTCGACGACGAGCCGGACGGCGGAGTGGACGATGCCGTCGATGTCCCAGTCGACGGTGGTGAGCGGCGGCGTGAGCAGCGCCGACATCGGATGGTTGTCGTACCCGCAGACCGCCACGTCGCCGGGGACGGCGAGGCCGAGCGCGCGGGTCGCGGCGTAGACGCCGTAGGCGATCGAGTCGGCGAAGCAGAACACCGCGGACGGCCGGTCGGGGCCGCCGAGCACCCGCGTCGCGACCTCGGTGGCCGCGGCGAGCGACTGCGGCACGACCACCACGTCCACGCGCAGCCCGAGCCGCTCGGCCTCGGCATTGACGTGCACGTCGGCGGGACGGTCGGGGGTGCTCGCGCGGGTCGGGGTGAACACGGTGACGCGCTGGTGCCCGAGGCCGTGCAGGTGCTCCAGCGCGAGCGTGACGCCGCGCCGGTTGTCGAACACGACCTCGCCCTGCGCCTGGCCGCCGTGCAGCGCGTCGCCGATCGACACGACCGGGACGGTGCCGGCCAGCTCCGACCACAGCGCGGCGGACGGGTCGAGCGGCTGGACGATCAGCCCGTCCACCCGCTGGTCGCGCAGCCGGCGGGCGAGGGCCAGCTCCCGCTCGGGGTCGCCGCCCGCGTCCACGATGAGGGCGTAGCGGTCGCGGGCGAGCAACGCGCGGCCGATGCCGACCGCGAGGGACTGCTGCCAGTAGTCCTCCAGGGAGCCGCACAGCAGCCCGACCTGGTCGGTGCGGCCGCTGGCCAGGGCGCGGGCGATCGGGTGGGCCTCGTAGCCGAGCTCGTCCGCCGCCGCGCGGACCCGCTCCTGCGTCTCCTCCGAGGTCTGGATGCCGCGCAGCGCGTACGACACCGCCGCAGGCGACAAACCGGTCGCCTGCGCCACTTCCCGGATGGTCGCGCGCTTGCGCTTCTCCGACATCCCTCCAACCCTAGAGGCCGCCACCGACAGGGCAAGGAGCGCGACCTTGACGGCATGACTCCTGAAGCGGTTCACTGAAACGGTTAACTGATGCGGTTCAGTACCGCTGTTCAGCGGCTTCGCCGCGCCCTGCGTCAGTTCGGAAAGGAGCACCCGTGTCCTCGGAGGTCCTGCCCCGCGCCACCGGCCTGGAGAACCTGCCCGGCCGCCCCCTCGACAAGCGCGAGCTGCGGGAGCTGGTCGACGGCCTGGCGGAGCGGCCCGATCTGTGGCGGCCCCAGGTCGAGTTCCCCGAGGGGCGGCGCCACTACGCCTCCCTCCACCGGGACGAGCACGTGGACGTCTGGCTGCTGTGCTGGACGCCGGAGAACGACACCGGATGGCACGACCACGACGTGTCGTCGGGCGCCGTCCGCGTCGTCGCCGGGGCCATCGAGGAGAACAACCCGCGCATGGGGGGCGACCCGCTGCGCACCGTGGTCCGGGAGGGCGAGTCGTTCGCCTTCGGCCCCGACCACATCCACCGGCTCACCGGCGTGGAGGAGGCCAGCGTCTCCATCCACGCCTACTCGCCGCCGCTGTGGCGGCTCGGCCAGTACTCCGTCGACGAGTCGGGCGTGATGCGCCGGCTGCCCGTCAGCTACACCGACGAACTGCGCCCGCCGGACGACGCACCAATTCCGCCCGCCTGACGGGACCGTTCCAGCGTGGAGCCCCCGGCGGGCCCGACCGGGGGAAGCGGGCCCGCCGGGGGAAAGGCGTCCGGCCGAAGCCCGCTCACATCGGCCGGACGCTCACGTCTCCTTCAGCGCCCGCCACCCCAGATACGTCACACCCCCGCTCACGGGACCGCGGCGGCTCCGGTGCGGCGGGCGAGCCACCGGTCGGTCGCGGCGCACACGACGACGACCACGGCGAAGGCGATGCCGGCCGCCCGCAGGAGGCCCGCCTCGTAGTAGGTGTCGGTGACCAGCCTGAGCGCCGCGTACCCGGCTGCGGCACCGGCAAGGAGCGCGACCGCTGTTTGCGCCGCCCAGAGGGCGATGCGCGTCGCGCCGACGCCTGACAGGGTCTCTCGCCGCACGTGTATGGCGGCGGCCAGGCAGATGGCCGAGGCCGCCGCCACAGCGACCAGCGGTGTGCCGAAATTCACGCCGTAGCGGACGGCCAGAGCCGGGACGAAGAAGAGGGCCAGCGCCCATCTCAGGCCACTGGCCACGAACGACAGCGCGACGCCGGGCTCACCGTCGCGCAGCCTGGACGAGGCCAAGCGCGCGGCTACGAGAACGCATAGGGCGGCGGCCGCGCCCGGCAGGCGTCCGCTCAGGTGGCCGAGGTTGTAGAGGAGGGCGGTGTCGTACACGGTCAGCACAAGATGCCCCAGAGCCCACACGGAGACGGCGAAGAGAAGCATCTGCGCGAACGATGCCTGCTCGGGAGCGTCGTCCTCCCGGTCTGCCAGCCACCAGAGCAGCAACGGGGTCACCACGGCGGAGCAGGCACGGATCACGATGTCGTCCACCGTGTAGGGGTTGTGCAGGTCCCACTCGACCACGCAGAAGACGAACGTGTAGAAGAAGGACGCCGCCCACACCAGCCATGAGCCCGCCAGGCGCCGGTACAAGCCGCGATCCAACCACCTCAGCACCGTGACATAGGCAAGCAGCACGAGCGGAAGCTCAAGGAACGCCTGTACCCGCAAGACGGACGGTGCCAGCAGTTCGGGCGCCGGGAAGTGCTCCGCCAAGGCGCGCATGGAGGAGCCGTCCGCCAGCGCGAACCAGCCGTCCGGCAGGTATCGCGCGATGAACGACGTGTCCCCGCCGTGGACGCGCAGCACGAACACGGTGAAGAGCACCTGGTTCAGGTAGACGAGAGCGACCACCAAAGCCAGGAACACCTCTGGGCGGGCTGGGCGGCTTGTGCGGGTTTTAGTTTCGGGCCAGGTCCATTGGTTCCGGCGGTCGCGCGGGCGGCACCGCAGGGGCCGGGGTGCGGTCAGGAGGCTCAGTGCCGTTGCCAGTAGGGCCGCCCCGTCCACCATGACCGACAAAGTTAGACGTTTCCGCCACGCGGCGCAGGGGCTCCAGCGACGCGTACAGGCGTGCGCGCATCCAGGCCGCTCCCGGGCGTTCGACCAGGCGGTGGACGGCGTACGCGCTCAGCAGGGACGCGGCCACGACGACGCACAGCGCCGGCCACTTTCCGAGGTCTGGGTACAGGGCGTCCAGTAGGGGCAGCGCGAGTTGCGAGTGGACGAGGTACAGCGGGTACGTGAGCGCACCGAGGACGGTCAGCCGCGACCATCGCAGCCACCGGAGCCGGTGTGTCGCGACGAGGATCATCACGGCGAAGATTCCGGTGATGATCGCGCTGACCACGATCTCGTTCGCGCCGCGGAAGACGTGCTCGGCGCGCCAGGCGCCCCAGTGCAGCGCGATCAGGTAGGTCACGGCCACGTAGCCCCAGAGCAGCAGCGTCGGCCCGAACCGGTGGATCATGTAGAGCGCCATGCCGGCGATGAAGTAGCAGCTCCAGGTCGGGATCAGCATCACCTGGAGCAGGTCGTTGTCGGCCTCGTCGGCGTAGACGCCCGCGAACAGCCAGGCCGCCATGAACACCAGGCAGGAGCGGTAGGTGATGCCGATGCTCGCGAGGACGGCGACGAGCACGTAGAAGTGGAGTTCGACCCAGAGCGTCCAGTAGACGGCGTCCACGTTCCGCAGGCCGAGGCCGCCCTGCAGCATGGTGAGGTTCGGCAGCACCAGGCCGGGGACGCCGTGGCCCTGCCGGAACACCGCGTACACCACCGCGCCCAGCAGCACGCTCACCCAGTACGCCGGCATCAGCCTGACCAGCCGGGACACGCCGAACTCGCCCGGCCCGCGCCCCCACGCGCTCATCAGGATCACGAACCCGCTGATCACGAAGAAGAGGTCGACGCCGAGGTAGCCGAAGCGCGTCACGTCCCCGAGCGCGGGGAAGACCTCGGCCGACGGCTCCGGCCACGGCCCGGCCCCTCCGAAGCCCGTGAAGTGGTACAGCACCACCGCCAGCGCCGCCGCGAAGCGCAGCAGGTCGAGTTCCCTGAGCCGTTCCCGTCCAGTCACCGCGGAACCCTCCCGCCCTCCGGTGACCCGGTCCCGGCCCCGGGGTGAGCCCGGAGTGAACGGACGGTGTCGACGGCGGCACCGCGCTGCCGCGAGAGGCCCCCGCGGCGGCGGCGGATCAGTAAGATGCCGCATGCATCCCCTGGAACTTTTGGGTGGTCTTCCATGACATATCGCCGCGCCCGACGCGGCGCGGCGACGTTGATGCTGTGCCTGAGCCTGGTGGCGGCCCTGGCGGCCACCGGCTGCTCCGTCCTCACGGGCTCGGTCCACACGCCGGCCGCCGCCGACGGCCCGCCGAAGGCCCCGGCCAAGGACGGCGGGTCCCGGAAGGCCGCGCCCGTGGTGATGTTCCTCGGCGACAGCTACACGGTGGGCGACCGCGGCGCGGAGCCGGAGACGACGTACGCGGCGGCCGCGGCGCGGCTGCTCGGCTGGCAGGTCGTCATCGGCGGGCGCGCGGGCACCGGCTTCCTCGCCAAGGGGCGCGGGACGCAGGCGTTCCTCGGCCTGTTCGAGAGCCAGCTCGGCTGGCGCCCCGCCCCCGACCTGCTCATCGTGTCCGGCGGCCACAACGACTGGCGGCTCCCGGCGCCGAAGGTGGCCGCGGCGGCGCACCTGCTGCTCCAGCGGGCCCGGCAGCGCTGGCCCGGCACCCGCGTCGTGCTGGTGGGCCCGCTGTGGGGGACGGGCACGCCGACCCCGGGGGCGCTCGCCGTCCGGGACGCGCTGAAGGGCCTCTCCGGGCAGCTGGACGTCCCGTTCATCGACCCGATCGCCGAGAAGTGGATCACCGGTGACTGGGTGACCGGCCAGGGCAACGCGCCGCGCTACATCAAGCGGGACCGCACCCACCCGAACCAGACGGGCCACCGCTACGTGGCGACCCGCCTGGTCGCGGACCTCGACCGGCTCGGCCTCGCCCACCCGGCGCGCAAGCGCTGATCCGGGCGGGCGCTGCCTCAGCCGGTCGGCCCGTCCGGCCTCAGTCGGCGGGACGGGCGAGGGTGAGGGAGAAGTCGCCGCCCGGGTCGGTCCAGAACGCGGCGACCGCCATCCCGGCCGCGCCGAGCTCGGCGTCGAGGCGCTCGCGGCGGAACTTGGCGGAGACCTCGGTGCGGGTCTCCTCCCCCGCCGCGAACGACACCTCCAGGTCGAGGCCGCCGACGCGGACGCGCTGGTCGCGGACGGACCGCAGCCGCATCTCGATCCACTCCTCCGCCTCGTTCCAGAGGGCGACGTGCTCGAACGCCTCCGGGTCGAAGTCTGCGTCCAGCTCCCGGTTGATGACGTACAGGACGTTGCGGTTGAACTCGGCGGTCACCCCGGCCGCGTCGTCGTAGGCGCGGACGAGCCGCCCGGGGTCCTTGACGAGGTCGGCGCCGAGCAGCAGGAAGTCGCCGTCGCCCATGGTGGCGCGGACGCCGCCGAGGAACCCGATCCGCTCGGCGGGCGGCATGTTGCCGATCGTCCCGCCGAGGAAGGCGACGAGCCGCCGCTCGCCGCCGGGCAGCAGCGGCAGGTGCTGCTCGTAGTCGGCGACGACGGCCCGGACGGCGAGGCCCGGATGGTCGGCGGCGATCCCGGCGGCGGCCTCCTCCAGGAAGTCGCCGCTGACGTCGACCGGCACGTAGGAGCGCAGCGTGCCGGACAGGGCGTCCAGGAGCAGCCGGGCCTTCTCCCCCGACCCGGCGCCGAGTTCCAGCAGCGTCCGGGCGCCGGTGGCGGCGGCGATCTCGGGCGCCCGCGCGGTGAGGATCTCCCGCTCGCGCCGGGTCGGGTAGTACTCCTCCAGCGCGGTGATCTCCTCGAAGAGCGCGCTGCCGCGCTCGTCGTAGAACCACTTGGGCGGCAGGGTCTTGGGCGTGCCGGTGAGCCCCTCCCGGACGTCCCGGCGGAGCGTCTTGGCGAGGTCGTCGGCGGTCAGGAACCGGTCCATGCGGTCGTTCACAGGGTGGTTCTCCTTCGCGGGAATCGGAGTCAGAGCGGTCGGACGCGCACGCCGGAGCCTGGCGCGGCGGTGACGAGGGAGCGGTCGGGGACGGGCCGCCAGGCGGGATCGTCGTCGAGCGGCTCCGACGCGATCCGGACGGCGTCCGCGTCCTCCCGGACGAACAGCGAGTCGCCCCAGGTGGTGGCGGCCAGCGCGGCGCCGTCGGAGGCGAGCAGGTTGTAGCGGCCGGGGGCGAGGGCGGTGACGGCGGCGAGGGCGGCGGCGAGGCCGTCGCCGAGCGGCGCGCCGTCCCGCCAGTGCCGGACGGCGAGCGCGAACAGCGGCGCGGAGTCGACCGGCGCGCGGGCGTCGGGGACCTCGGCGACGTCGCCGGCCAGCTCGCGGAGCTTGCCCTCGACGCCGCCGTAGCCCTCGACCTTGCCGTTGTGGCTGAACAGCCACGTCCCGGCGCGGAACGGCTGGGCGCACGACTCGTCCACGGGGAATCCGACGGTCGCCGACCGGATCGCCGCGACCGCGCACGACGTCCGGACGGCGCCGGCGACCTCGCGGAACGACTGGTCGGTCCAGAGGGGCTGGGCGCGGCGGAACCGGACCGGCACCCGGGATGCGGCGCCGTCCTGGTACCAGCCGACGCCGAACCCGTCGGCGTTCAGCAGGTTCCCCTGCGTCATGCGCGGCGCGTACGCCTGGGTCTCCAGGGAGTGCTCGCCGTCGTAGACGAGCGAGTGCAGGGTCTGCTCAGGCCCCAGGTAGCCGAGATGGCGGCACATTCAGCGGTCCTCCCCGGGCGTGCGGGCGCAGCGGAAGCCGGAGAAGATCTGCCTGCGGATGGGGTAGTCCCAGTTGCGGAACGAGCCGCGTATGGCGAGCGGGTGCGTGGCCCAGGATCCGCCCCTCAGCACCTTGTAGTCGGGGCCGAAGAAGACTTCCGAGTACTCCTTGTAGGGGAATGAGCGGAAGCCCGGGTAGCCGTGGAAGTCGGACGACGTCCACTCCCACACGTCCCCTAGGAGGCGCCTGACTCCGTAGGCCGACGCACCCGACGCGTAGGTGCCGGTCTCGGACGGGCGTAGCGCGCGCTGCCCGAGGTTGGCGCGGCCCTCTTCGTACACGTCGCCCCAGGGGTAGCGCCTTGAGCGCTCCGTGGCCGGGTCCCAGCGGGCGGCCTTCTCCCATTCGGCCTCGGTCGGGAGCCTCTTGCCGGCCCACCGCGCGTAGGCGTCGGCCTCGTACCAGCACACGTGCTGGACGGGTTCGCCGGACGGGACGGGTTCCATCCGTCCGAACCGGCGCCGGACCCACTGTCCGCCTTCCCGGGTCCAGAAGGCGGGGGCGCGTTTGCCGCTGCGGTTGCGCCACTCCCATCCGGCCGGGTCCCACCAGCGCGGGTCGTCGTATCCGCCCGCTTCCATGAAGGCTAGGTAGGCGGCGTTGGTCACCGGCTCCACGTCGATGTAGTACGCGGGCAGGTCGACGAGGTGCACGGGGCGCTCGTTGTCGTACGCCCATGGGTCGTCCGAGGTGCCCATCTGGAACGGGCCCGCCTCGATGAGCACTTCCTCGGCGCGGGTACCCTCGGCGGGCTTCCGCAGTGGCTCGGCCAAGGGGTCGAGCAGTGCGGGGGCGCCCTTCCTGAGCTGATGGGTGGCGAGCATGGTCTCGTCGTGCATGTGCTCGTGCTGCACCACCATCCCGTACACGAACCCGCCCGACGTCAGCGGATTCGCCGTGTCGAACCGCACGGACGACAGCGAGTCGAGCACCTTGGACCGGACCGTGCCGATGTAGGCGCGGGCCTCGTCCGGGCGCAGGAGCGGCAGCGTCGGCCGTTCGCTGCGGGGATGCTCGAACGCGTCGTACAGGTCGTCGATCTCCGGCCGCATCGCCTCCTGGCCCGCCGCGGCGCGCAGCAGCCACAGTTCCTCGTAGTTGCCGACGTGCGCGAGGTCCCACACCAGCGGCGACATCAGGGGCGACACCTGCGCGGTGAGGTCGTCCTCGGCGAGGACGTCGGTGGTGAGGCCGAAGCTGCGGTCGCGCACCGCGCCGAGCTCACCGGCGATCAGTTCCTTCAGCGCATCGTCGTCGCGGGCGTCGTCGCGGGTGTCGAGCGGGCCCGGGGAGCTCATCGGGGCCATGTGGGGTCCTCCTCGGACGGAAGCGGGGGCGGGGACGGGATCTCGGACGAGGACGAGAACGAGGACGGGGCCGGGGCCGGGGCGTCGTCGGCGGGGCTGCGGCCGCACTCGACGTACCGGCGGGCGTACTCCTCCACGAGCGGGACGAGCCCGGCCGCGCCGAGCCGGGGCAGCGCGTCGAGCGCCGCCGCGAAGCAGGAGCGGGCGGCGGCGGCGAGCGGCGCGTCCGCCAGCCCGCACCGGGCCGCCGCAGCCCACCGGCCCGCGACGGGCTCGGTCGCCGCCTCGGCGGCCAGGGACGCGGCCGGGTCGTCCAGGAGCGCGGTCGCGACGGCGACCGGGACGGGCCAGTAGCGGCCGGGCGGCGCGTCGATCATGCGCAGTTCCAGCCAGCCGCGCGGCCGGACCGGCGGGAACAGGGTGGACAGGTGGTAGGCCAGGTCGTCCTCGCCCGGCTCGCCCTTGTCGAGCCATTCCAGGAACGACATGCCGGGGTCGGAGACCCACTTGCCCTCGGCGGTGTGGACGAGCATGACCCGGGCGTCGAGCGCGTACCGCGTCCACGCCTCGGCGGGGTCGCCGTCGGCCCCGTCCCGCAGGACGGGCAGGGTGCGGCAGGGGTCGAGCTCGGTCCAGATGCCCTGCCGGGACGAGCGCATCCCGGTGCGGCGGCCGGCCCGCAGCGGCGAGTTGGCGAACGCGGCGACCAGCACCGGCCCGAGCGCGTGCGCGAGCCGCCAGCGGCGGGCAGCGTCCGGGTCGTCGGCGCCGATGTCGAGGTTCACCTGGACGGACGCGGTGGAGCACATCATCGCGAGGCCCGCGTCCGGGAAGCCGCCCGCGCGGAAGTAGTCCCGCATGCACGCGTAGCGCGGGTGGTCGGCCTGGAAGCGGGGCCGCCGGACGGGGTCGACGCCGTGCCCGGCGAGCGCCAGCCCGTCCGCGGCGAGCGCGTCGCGGATCTGCGCGATGTCGCGGCCGAGCGCGGTGTGCAGCGGGCCGAGGCCGCGGAAGGGCGCGGAGCTGAGTTCGAGCTGCCCGCCCGGCTCGTAGGTGATCTTGCTGCCGGCGGCCGGCGGGCCGGCGTCCGCGACGAGCGCGCGCACCCGCTCGGCGGGCACGTGGGCGGCGGTGTCGGCGGTGTCGACGACGAACCACTCCGTCTCCGCGCCGACCGTCCCGGGCGGCCCGGTCTTGAAGCAGACACCGCGAATGTGCTGGTAGACGCCGTCGACTGTCAGGCGGGTCACCGTTGACTCCTCACGTAAATCGATAACGGGTTCGAATCCTTCCCTGCTGAACCGCATCAGGAATCCGCCGATGTTCGGGAACTTCCTTAAATCTCCGTGAACATCACCGTCCGCAGGCACCACGGCTACCTTGAGTGCTATTCGACGCACCGTCCGATCGCGGACTTCTCAGCGGTGGACGGGAGGCGCTAGAGTCCCGGTGATCTGCGGTATATGCACTATTTGTCGGTCCAATGGACCAGGCGGACGGGAACGGGAGGGCACATGCGCGGGGACCTGGGCTCGCTCTACGACGCGCACGCCGACCGCCTGTACGCGTACTGCTGGTCGCTGGTGGGCGACCAGCTCGCGGCGGCGGCCGTCGGCGACACGTTCAGCGCCGCGGTGCACCAGCCGCCGCGCGGCGACAGCGTGCTCTGGCTGTACTCGCTCTCCCGGACGGCCTGCGCCGACCGCGGCGCCTTCACCGGCGAGATCGCCGCGCAGGGCGGGATGCTGTTCGCCGACTCCGACCCGCTGCCGCGCGCCGCCGCCGGGCTGCGCCCCGACCACCGCGAGGTCCTGCTGCTGTGGGCGGGCGAATGGCTCGAACCGCACGACATCGCCCGCGTCCTCGGCATCGCGCCCGACACCGTCGTCCAGCTGCTCGGCGCCGCGCGCACCCGGCTGGAGCGGGCCGTCCTCGACCTCCTGATGCGCGGCGCCACCGAGCCGCGGCTCGACCTCATCTCCGCGTTCGAGAAGGGCAGGCTGCCGCAGCTGCTCGCCCGCCGCGCGCCCGCGACGGCGCCCGGCTGGCTGCGCGACCGGGTGCTCGCCGCGTGCGAGGAGGAGGCGACCCGGCCGCTGCCGAGCGTCGCCGCGCCCAGCCCGCTCGTGGTCATCGGCGCGGAGCGCAAGGAGCGTCCGAAGCGCGGCATCTCGGGCGGCATCTCCAAGGGCTTCGGCGCCGCCGCCGGCGTCGCCGCGTCGGCCGCCGCCGTCATCGGCCTGCTGGTCTCCTGGCCGGCGGCCAAGGGCGGCGGGGGCGCCACCTCTCTCATCCCGACGGCGAGCAACGGGCAGACGAACCCCGCGTCCGCCACGACGAGCGGCGTCCCGCGGCAGCCGCCGCCCGGCCTCACCGGCTCGGAGCGGGCGAAGGGCGGCTCGCCGTCCGCGTCCGAGAACCCGGTCACCAGCGCCTACGACGGCGGGCCCCGGCAGGCGGGCGGCACGCCCGGCGGCGCGGCGCCCGCGCCCACCTCCCCGGCCGGGAGGCCCGCCCCGGAGAAGAAGCCGACGACGGACACGCCGTCGCGGCCGGAGCAGCCGTCCACGACGCCGGAGCAGCCGGCCACTCCCCCGTCGACGCCGCCGGCCACGCCGTCCGGCCCGGCGACCCCGCCGGACGACGGCTCGACGCCGCCCACCACGCCGCCGACGGACACCCCGTCGACACCGCCCTTGGACGGTTCCGGGAGCCCCGGCCCGAGCCCCACCGCGAACCCCGCCCCGGAGCCGGGTCAGGGCTGACGGCGGTCAGACCTCGGCCACCGGGTCAGACCTCGGCCACCGGGTTAGACCTCGGCCACCGGGCCGGGCCTCGGCACCGGGTCCGCGAGCGCGGGCGCTCCGGCACGGCGGCGTTCCAGCAGCAGGAGCAGCCCGCCGATCAGCGCGCCCGCCAGCATCGCCACCACGTGCCCGACGGCGGCGACCTCCAGCCCGAGCAGGCCGTCCAGCAGCGCGGGCGTGAGCGCGGCCCAGCCGGCGAGCGCCAGCAGCCGCCGCACCCGCCCGCGCCCGTACAGGAACGCCGCGACGAGCGCCGCGCACAGCACGTAGGACGGGCCCACATCGGGGATCGTGCGGATGGAGTCCGACAGCAGGCCCGCCTCCAGCCGCACCAGCGCGATGCCCTGGCTGACGAGCGTGCCGAGGACGTGCGAGGCGGCGACGAGCACCACGGCCCGCAGGTTCCCGAACCGCCGGGTGAGGGGGAACAGCCCGATCGCGGCCGCGACCATCAGCACGCCCTGCGCCCCCTCGGCGACGAACGCCGACGCGACCATCGTCCCCACCGGGTTGACCGCGAGGTTCGCCAGGTTGGTGCTGGCCCAGGCGATCATCGCGTGCCGGGCGTCCGGCGGCAGGACGAGGGCCTGCACCGTCCACACCGCCGCGAACAGCCCGAGGAACGTCAGCGGCATCGCGTACCGCCGCGCGAACGCGCCCATCACACCGGCAGCCTAACCCGGCCGCTCAGACCGCCACGGCACCGTCGACGGCGGTGCTGCCGCGCCGCACGAGCAGCGCGGCGAGGGCGGCGGCGAGCGCCACCACGGCGGCGACGCTCAGCGACGTCTGGAAGCCGTCCATGAACGCCAGGTGGCTTCCGGTGGTGATGGCCTCGGCGGCCCCCTCCGGCGTGCCGGGCGGGACGGGCGCCACGCCCTGCGACACGAGCCCGCCGGCACCTTCGAGCTGGTGCGCGGCCGGCGCGGGGACCCCGGCGTCGGTGAGCCGGCCGAACAGCACGTCCCCGACCTTGGTGGACAGCAGCACGCCCAGCACCGACGTGCCGAGGACGCCGCCGACCTGCGAAGCGGTCTGCTGGAGCCCGCCCGCGACGCCCGCGAGGTGGGCGGGGGCGTTGCCGACGATGGCCTCCGTCCCGGCGACGAGGACCATCCCGAACGCCAGCCCGATGAGGATGAACCACGGCCAGAGCTGCACGTAGGCGGCGTCCACCCCGACGCGGGACAGCCCGAACATCGCGGCCGCGGTGAACACCATCCCGAGGACGAGCGGCAGCCGCGGCCCGAACCTGCTGGTCAGCGCGCCCGCGATCGGGGAGGCGACGATGAACACGGCGGTCATCGGCAGCAGCCGGACACCGGCGTCCACCGGGCTCATCCCGTGCACCTGCTGCAGGTAGAGGGTGAGGAAGAAGATCGTCCCGAACATCGCGAAGAAGCCGAGGACGATGAGCCCGGTCGCCGCCGACAGCGACACCGAGCGGAACAGGCCGAGCGGCAGCAGCGGGTTCTCCGCCCGCAGCTCGTTCCAGGCGAACACGGCGAACAGCACGGCGGACACAGCGAACGACACCAGCGGGACGGCGTCCCCGAACCCGTGCTCGCCGGCTTTGATGAGGCCCCACACCAGCGCGAACAGCGCGCCGGTGAGCAGCGCGACACCGGGCAGGTCGAACGAGCCGGCGGCCTCCTCGTCCCGCGACTCGCGGATCACCCAGAAGCCGACCAGCAGCGCGACCAGCCCGAGCGGGGCGTTGAGGAAGAACACCGACTCCCAGTTGACGTTCTCGACCAGCAGCCCGGCGACGATCGGGCCGCCCGCGATGGAGACGCCGAGCGTGCCGCCCCAGATGCCGATCGCGGTGTTGAGCCGCTCGGCGGGGAAGGTGTTGCGCAGGATGGCGAGGCTGGCGGGCTGCAGCAGCGCGCCGGCCAGGCCCTGCACGACGCGCCAGAAGATCACCATGCCGAGCCCGCCGGACAGCCCGATCAGCACCGAGGACACCGCGAACCCGACCACTCCGGCCAGGAAGGTCCGCTTGCGCCCGAACCGGTCGGCGATCTTCCCGGCCGGGATCAGCGTGACGGCGAGCGCGAGCAGGTAGGCGTTCGTCACCCACTGGAGCCCGGACAGGCTCGCGCCGAGGTCCTTGGCGATCGCGGGGTTGGCGATGGACACGACGGTCGCGTCCAGCCCGACCATCATCACGCCGAGCGCGACGGCGAGGAGCGTGAGCCAGGGATGCCCGTGCCCCGCTCTCGCGGAGCGTGCGCGCGGCTGGTCGCGCGGCGGGACGTTGACGGCGCCGGGTTCGAGTGTCCCGGCGCTCTGGGAATGGGTCATTGATCGACCTCCGGCTTGGGTAGGCCCTCAAACTGTCATGGCATGACAGTTGTCGTCAACTGCCGATCGCCTGTATGCGACATGAGTCACTTCGGGACAATATTCTTCGGCTGCCGCTTGGCGCGGGTTCACCCGCTGGTTACACTTCGCCCATGACCGCGACCGCCCCCGAGACCGGCGCCGCCGCGACCGCCGCGACCGGTCCCGGCCCCCAGCCCCCGGGCCGCCGCGAACGCAAGAAGCAGCGCACCCGCGAGGCGCTCATCGACGCCGCGTTCACCCTCTTCGCCGAGAAGGGCTTCGACGCCACCACCGTCGAGGAGATCGCCGACGCCGTGGACGTCTCCGCCCGGACGTTCTTCCGCTACTTCGCCTCGAAGGAGGACGTGGCGCTCACCTTCCAGGAGGAGCAGGTCCAGGCCGTCACGGCCGCGCTGGCCGCGCGTCCCGCCGACGAGCCGATCATGACGGCGCTGCGCCGCACCGTGGTGGAGATCGCCCGCGCCTGCGAGGCCGGCGAGCTCGGCTTCGACCCCGACCGCTTCGAGTGCATGCTGACGATGGTCAACGACAGCCCCACCCTGCTCGCGGGCAGCCTGGAGCACGCGCAGCGCAAGCAGGCGCTGATCACCGAGATCGTCGCGCAGCGGATGGGCCTCGACCCCGCCGCCGACATGCGCCCGCACGTCGTCGCCGCCGCGACGCACAGCGCGTTCCAGGCCGCCGCCGACGCCGCCCGCCGCATGGACGGCGCGTTCACCTCGCTGTCGGAGGCGGTCGACCAGGCGTTCGCCATCCTGGAGAACGGCCTCAACGAACCGGCGCGCCCGGCCGAGTAGCCCGGCCGAGCAGGCCGGACGAGCAAGCCCTCCGGCCGGGGGCCCGGTGTGGGACGGGCCGCCGCGGGTACCGCATGCGGAAGTCGGGGGACGCCATGCCCCCGCGCGCGCGGAAGGACGGCGACATGGCCCGGAAGCACGGCATGGCCCGGAAGCATCCCCACACCTCCGCGAGCGGCGACCGCGACCTGCGGGTCAACCCCGTCTTCAGCCGCGAGCCGCTGACGATCCCCCGCTACGCGCTGCCCGCCGGCGAGCTGGACCCCGGCACCGCGTACCAGATCGTCCACGACGAGCTGATGCTGGACGGCAACGCGCGGCTGAACCTCGCCACGTTCGTGTCGACGTGGGCGGAGCCGGAGGCGCTGCGGCTGATGTCCGAGTGCGCCGAGAAGAACATGATCGACAAGGACGAGTACCCGCGCACCGCCGAGCTGGAGATGCGCTGCGTGCACATGCTCGCCCGGCTGTGGCACGCCCCCGACCCGCGCCGCGCGGTGGGCTGCTCGACCACCGGGTCCAGCGAGGCGGCGATGCTCGGCGGGCTCGCGCTCAAGCGCCGCTGGCGGGAGCGGCGGCGCGCCGCCGGGCGGCCGGCCGACCGGCCCAACCTCGTCATGGGCGTCAACGTGCAGATCTGCTGGGAGAAGTTCGCGAACTACTTCGAGGTCGAGCCCCGGTACGTGCCGATGGAGGGCGACCGCTACCACCTCGGCGCCCGCGAGGCGGTGGAGCTGTGCGACGAGAACACCATCGGCGTCGTCGCCGTCCTCGGGTCCACCTTCGACGGGAGCTACGAGCCCGTCGCGGAGATCGCCGCCGCGCTCGACGACCTGGAGCGGCGCACCGGCCTGAACGTCCCGATCCATGTGGACGGCGCGTCCGGCGCGATGGTGGCGCCGTTCCTCGACGCCGGCCTGGAATGGGACTTCCGGCTGGACCGCGTCGCGTCCATCAACACCTCGGGCCACAAGTACGGCCTGGTCATGCCCGGTGTCGGCTGGGCGCTGTGGCGGGACGAGGACGCGCTCCCCGACGACCTGGTCTTCCACGTCAACTACCTCGGCGGCGACATGCCGACGTTCGCGCTGAACTTCTCCCGCCCCGGCGCGCAGGTCGTCGCCCAGTACTACAACTTCCTGCGGCTCGGCATCGAGGGGTACCGGCGCGTCCAGCAGACGTGCCGGGACGTCGCGACGCGGCTGGCGGCCGGGATCGGCCGGCTCGGCCCGTTCGAGACGCTCACCGACGGCGGCGACATCCCGGTGTTCGCGTTCCGGGTGCGGGAGGACGTCGGCACCTTCACCGTGTACGACGTGTCGGCCGCGCTGCGCGAGTCGGGCTGGCTCGTGCCCGCCTACACCTTCCCCGAGAACCGCACCGACCTCGCCGTCCTGCGGGTGGTGGTGCGGCACGGGTTCGGGCACGACCTCGCCGACCTGTTCATGGACGACCTGCGCCGCGTGCTGCCCCGGCTGGAGTCCCAGCCGGGGCCGCAGCGCAGCGCGGCCGAGGCGGCCGGGTTCGCGCACGGCGCCGAGCCGAAGCCCGCGCACCGCGCACCCAGCTGACTCCCGGCCGGCCGGTCACCGCGGGGCGCGGGGCAGGCCGAGGCCGATCATCGCGATCAGCTCGCGCTGGATCTCGTTGACGCCGCCGCCGAACGTCAGCACCAGCGCGCCCTTGGCGAGCCGGTCGACCGCCGCCATGAAGGACGCCGTCTCCGGGTCGCCGGGGTCGCCGTGCCGGGCGAGGACGTCGCCGACGATCCGGCCGACGTCCTGCATCCGCTCCGAGGAGTAGATCTTCGTGGCGGACGCGTCCGCGGCGCCGAGCCAGCCGAGGTCCTGGTTCGCGGCGACCTGCCAGTTCAGGATCTCGTTGACGCGCAGGTAGGCGTACACCTGGGCGAGCGCGCGGCGGACGGACGGCTCCTCGATGAGCGGCCGGCCGTCCCGCCCGGCGGTGGCGCGGGCCCAGCGCTCGAAGCGGATGTAGGTGTGCCCGATGTTCCCGGCGGGGCCGAGCGTGACCCGCTCGTGGTTGAGCTGGTTGACGATGAGGTCCCAGCCCTTGTTCTCCTCGCCGATCAGCATGTCCGCCGGGACGCGGACGTCCTGGAAGTACGTGGAGTTGGTGTGGTGCGCGCCGTCCATCGTGATGATCGGCGTCCAGGAGAAGCCCGGGTCCGCGCAGTCCACGATGAACATCGAGATGCCCTTGTGCTTCTTCGCGGACGGGTCGGTCCGGGCGGCGAGCCACACGTAGTCGGCGTGGTGCGCGCCGGACGTGAAGATCTTCTGCCCGTTCACCACGTAGTGGTCGCCGTCCCGCACCGCCGTGGTGCGCAGGGCCGCGAGGTCGGTGCCGGCGCCCGGCTCGCTGTAGCCGATCGCGAAGTGGCACTCCCCCGCGAGGATGCGCGGGATGAAGAACTCCTTGTGCGCGTCCGACCCGTACTGCAGGATCGTCGGCGCCACCGAGTTCAGTGTGATCAGCGGGTAGGTGACCTCGGCGCGCGCGATCTCGTTCGCGAAGATCGTCTGCTCGACGGGGCCGTAGCCGCGGCCGCCGTACTCCTTCGGCAGCGCGACGCCGAGCATGCCGTCGCGGCCGAGCCGCCGGCAGTGCTCCAGGTAGGCGTCGCCGAACGGGTCCGCCGCGATCGCGGCGCGCTGCTCGGCGGTCAGGCAGTTCTCGAAGTACTCGCGCAGCTCGGCGCGGAGCTTCTTCTGCTCGTCGGTCAGGTCGATGAACATTCAGGCCTCCTGAGCGATCAGAGCGCCGAGCGCGTCGAGCCGGTCGTCCCCGCCGCCGAGCAGGTGCGCGCAGTGCTTGCCCCACGCGAAGTACCGGTGCAGCGGGTAGGTGATGTCGAGGCCGATGCCGCCGTGCAGGTGCTGGCAGGTGTAGAGCGCCTTGATGACGGGGTCGCCCGCGTTGTAGGCGGCGATCGTCAGCAGCTCCTCGGCGTCGGCGGCGCCCTCGGCGAGCCGCCAGACGCCCGCCCAGACCGCCACGTCCAGCGCCCGCTTGGCGATGTAGACGTCGCTGATCTGCATCGTGACGGCCTGGAACTGCGCGAGCGCCCGGTCGAACTGCTCGCGGGTCTTGGTGTACTCCTTGGTCAGCTCCAGCGCGCCCTCGATGACGCCGGACGAGACGGCGACCGCGCCGGCCACGGCGGAGCGGCGGAGGGTGTCCCAGGCGGCGCCGTCGGCCGTCCCGCCGAGCAGGGCGTCCGCGCCGACCCTCGTGCCGTCCAGCACCACGCGGTACAGCGGCTCGCTCGTCGCCGACGGCTGCTCGGTGAGCGTCACGGCGGCGGGCTCGACGAGGAACACCCCGATGCCCGCGCCCTCGACGCGGGCGGGCACGAGGATCCGCGCCGCCTCCCGCGCGTACGGGACGAACGCCTTCACGCCGTCGAGGACGTAGCCGCCGCCGTCCTCGCGGGCGGTCGCGGCGACCTCCCCGGCGCTGCCGACCTCGCGGTACGCGCCGGTCAGGACCGCCGCGCCCTCGGTCAGCGGGGCGAGCAGGGCGCGCTGCTCCGCCGTCCCGTGCCGCGCGACCGGCACGGCCGCCAGCGCGAGCGAGGCGTACACCGGGACGGGCGCGGCGTGCGCGCCGACCTCCCGCAGGATCACCGCCAGCTCGACCGGGCCGAGCCCGGCGCCGCCGGCGTCCTCGGGGAGCACGATCCCGAGCAGCCCCGCCTGGGCGAGCGCCTTCCAGGCCACGTCGTCGAAGGGGGCGCCGCTCTTCTCGAACTCCTCCAGGCGCTCGCGCGTGCACTCACGCCCGAGCACCTCGGCGGCGAGGCCCTTGATCTCTTGCTGGGTCTCGTCGAGGTTGAAGTCCACTCATCCGCTCCCTTCCAGGAGGTGCAGCCGGCCGCGCCGCGCGAACTCGGCCCGCAGTTCGGCCGCGTCCTGCGCGGTCATCGGCCGGTAGGCGAGGTCGCGGCCGGGCCGCCACCACACCGGGTCGTCGGTGCGCCAGCCGTCCGCGGCCAGCCGGCGCTTGAGGATCTTGTTGGAGGCGGTCGCGGGCAGCTCCCGCGCCACCCGGACGTACCGGGGCACCCATTTCGGGCCCAGGTCGGCGCGCCCGCGCAGGTAGCCGGCGAACGCCTCGGGGTCGAAGCCGTCGGCGGCGAGGGCCAGCATCACCTGGTCGCCGGACGCCGCGTCCGGCACCCCGTACACGGCGAGCTGCCGGACGCCGGGCAGCTCCGCCAGGACCCGCTCGACCTGGACGGCGCCGAAGTTCTCGCCGTCCACGCGGAGCCGGTCGGCGCTGCGGCCCGCGAAGTAGACGTAGCCGTCCGCGTCGGCGTAGGCGAGGTCGCCGCTCCAGAACCCGCCGTCGCGGATCCGGTCGGGGGCGTCCTCTTTGTAGTAGCCGTCGAACAGGCCCATGTCGCCGGTCTTGACCAGCTCGCCGATGGCCTCGTCGCCGTTCACGACCCGTCCGGCGGCGTCGAACACGGCGGGCGGGCACGGCTCGCCGGTCGCCGGGTCGAGGACGGCGACGTCCGCCGGCAGCTTGCCGAGCGCCCCGGACGGCCCGAACGGGTCGGGCGACAGCGAGATCGCGGTCTCGGTCGAGCCGTAGCCGTCGATGACGATGCAGCCGAACCGCTCGCCGAACGCCTTCTGCTCCAGCGGCGCGGCCTCGTTCCCGAACGCGAACCGCAGCGGGTTGGCCGCGTCGTCCTCGCCCGGCGGCGTGGCCAGCACGTACGACAGCGCCTTGCCGACGTAGTGCAGGTAGGTGCAGCCGTGCGCGCGCACGTCGGGCAGGACGCCGGACGCCGAGAACCGGGCGCGCAGCACCAGCTCGGCACCGGCCGCGAGCGCCGGCGCGTACGCCGCCATGACCGCGCCCGAGTGGAACAGCGGCATCGGGCAGTAGACGACCGACTCCGGGGTCAGCATGCGCTCGGCGAGCATCTCCCCCGGCACGACCATCTTGCGGTGGGTGATCCGCACGGCGCGCGGCCGCCCGGACGTGCCCGAGGTGAAGATCAGCATGAGCAGCGTCGCCGGCCCGATCGCCGAGGCGTCCGGGAGCGGAGCCCCCGCGAAGGGGGCGAGTTCGGCTTCGAGGGCACCGGCGTCCAGCACCGGAATCCCCAGCGCGGCGGCCTTCTCGGCGTACCGGTCCTGCGCGACGACGAGATCGCAGTCGGCGCGCTCGGCGTCGCCGGCCAGCTCCACGGCGCTGCGGGTCGGGTTCAGCGCCACCGCCACCGCGCCCGACAGCGCGGCACCGCCGAGGAGGAACACCAGCTCGGGCACGTTGTCGAGCAGCACGCCCACGTGGACCGGCCGCTCCGCGCCCCCGCGGCCCGCCATCCAGGCGGCGCGGACCGCGCACTCGGCGACGGTCTCCCGCCAGGTCCAGGCCCGGCCGTCGTCGGCGGAGCGCAGCCCGGGGCGGTCGTCGTCCGCCCGCGCCTCCAGCAGCGCCGCGATGCTCTCCACGCCCACCTCCCGGACCAGCCCACGGCGAAAAAGTAGAACAGATTCTAGTCCGTGTCCAGAGGTCCGGTCATTCCCGCTCCCGAGCCGGTTAGCCTGCCCAGTACGGCGGAAACGAGCGATCCGGAAACCCCGCGAGCGCACCCGCCGCCACGCGATCAGATAACACGTTCTCACAAGAGCGGTAGACTCGGGGGGACACGTCGGGCGGCCGAGCCCGCACAGAAGGGAAGGCGACCGTGACCGCAGAGCCGACAGTGACCGGGGACGGTCAGCCGGCGGGGCAGGCGGCCGGGCAGGGCGTGCGCTCCCGCAGCCAGCACCAGCGGCGCAAGCGTATCGTGCAGGCCGCCGCGGCACTCGCGTCGCGCGGCGGGATCGAGGCGATGCAGATGCGCACCGTCTCCGAGCGGGCCGGGGTGGCGCTCGGCACGCTGTACCGCTACTTCCCGTCCAAGATGGACCTCGTCGTCGCCGTCGTCAGCGAGGAGCTCGACCTCCTCGAGGGCAGCATCGAGCGCCGGCCGCCCCGCGGCGGCGCCGCGCCCGAGCGCGCGGTGGAGGTGCTGATGCGCGCCACCCGCGGCCTGATGCGCGAGCCCGAGCTGGCCGAGGCGCTGATCCGCTCGCTGCTGCTCTCCGACGTCAAGACCGACTTCGGCGAGCGGATGAGCGAGCTGCTGCTGCGCGCCGCGTCCGGCCCCCCGGAGGACATCCCCGCCGACGACCCCCGCCGCCTCGCCGCCCGCGCGCTGTCCGGCATCTGGACGATGGAGATGATCGAGATGCTGCGCGGCAACGCCACCGCCGAGGAGATCCAGTCCC